>JAEZDX010000416.1 GCA_023417975.1 Bacillota bacterium | reverse complement strand
GGATATAAGGTTGGTGTACTTGATGCAGATATAACAGGACCATCCATGCCAAGATTTTTCGGTATAAATAATATGCGTTCAAATATAACACAAGGAAAAGATGAAAACGAAGTAAGATTTGAGCCCGTGGTAAGTGACAGTGGGGTGAAGGTTATGTCGCTTAATCTGCTTACAGAGGAGGAAGAACAGCCTGTATTATGGAGAGGACCTGTAATCAACGGTGTACTGAACCAGATGTTTTCAGACACTCTCTGGGGAGAATTGGACTATTTGCTTATTGATATGCCTCCTGGGACTGGTGATATTGCGCTTACAGTAATGCAGAGCTTCCCTTTAAGTTCATTAATTATCGTATCTACACCTCAGGATATGGTATCTATGATAGTTAAAAAGGTAGTAATTATGGCTCAAAAATTGAATGTGCCCATTTTAGGTGTTGTAGAGAATATGTCCTATGTTCAATGTATTTCTTGTGAAGAAAAAATAAGAGTGTTTAGTAAAAAATCCGCACAAGAACAGGCAGAATATTTAGGGATTCCGTTGTTAGCAGAAATGCCTATTGATATTGAATTGACTGAAAGTCTGGAGAGCGGAGAAGTTGAGAGATATATATTCAATACAATGAAATACAAGAATATTATTGAGAAATTAGTATAGAATAAATGTGTAGACTTTATACATATAAAGGTTGGAGGTGTTTGAATGGAGGCAAAGGTTGATAAGGATACATGTATAGGCTGTGGACTATGTCCTTCAATATGCCCTGAAGTTTTTGAAATGCAGGATGACGGTAAGGCTGGCACAATAGAGGATCAGGTGCCGTCAGAGGTTGAAGATAGCGCAAAGGAAGCTGAAAGCAGCTGTCCTGTTAATGCTATTGAAGTAAGCTAGTATAAAATAATATATGATAAAATAAAAGGGACATAATGTCCCTTTTATTTTATGCCGTTTTTTGTGCACTTTTTATAAGTTTTTCTACCGGTAAAGCAAGTAGAATTACTATGCATATTACAGCGTCTATGCCTAAAAATGTTCCGTTATAAACTATTGAATACCAAAGTGCTGAAGAATACCCTGCCTCAGCAGCATAGCTGGAAAAGAATACTACACCGGATAATACATGACAAATAAATCTCAAGCCGATACCCACTGCAGCTCCAAGGTATCTGTTATTCTTAAAGAAACCGGCAGTACCTATAGCTAAATATGCCAGAGGATAATCAAGTAAAAGCTGAACAGGATGTACTACATAAGGTCCCACCAATAATGAGATTATACCGCAAGCCAAGCCTGTAAGCATTCCTACTTCTGCGCCATACCATAGTGAAATAAGTATTATAGGTACCATGCTTCCTAGGGTTATACTTCCGCCTTGAGGCATTTTATAAATTTTGAACAGATCGAGAACAGTAGAGAGAGCTATCATCAATCCAATCTGTGCCAGTAGATTAGTTGTAAACTTTATCTTCTTGGCTCTCACTAGTACTACTAAAATAATGATAAGTGCAATTAAACCGATTATTCCAAGTGGTTGTCCGAAAATATCCTTAAAGTTTTGGACAAAGTTAATGGCTTTTAAGCCTTCCCAGCTTTCCTTAAGGCTTTCTGTAATGTTGTTAAAAAAGTTAGACATACAATTATACCTCCTTAAAAATAAGAAACCGCTGCTCATAGAGCAGCGGTTATATATCTTAATTAACATATAAATAACGCTTCCCTACGCTGGTACTATCCAGATCAGGTTTGAGGGTTAATGAATTATATAATTCATTTCTCAGCCAAAGGCACCCCTAGCAAGTGTTCTCTTTATAATATATTTTGATAAAGTTATTTTAGTACACTCATTAAAAAAAGTCAACCAGTTTATCGTTGGAAACGGAATTTACACTTATAGGAACATCTACAATGTCACCTACAGAAATATTTCGAGGAAGGCGGGTTACAGATATATCCAAGGTATCTCCATTGTCAAGCATAATATATGCTTCAGTCATATTTTTATCTAGTACTTTACCTTTCATAAAAAAATCACCTCAAATATATTGTGCATGCTGTTTATGCATAATATACATGAGGCTGCATTAAATTTTTATTAAGTTAAGACACTTTTAAAACTTTAAAATGTACATTATCCGTTAAGAACCGAATATTTATCACTTTTCTTAGGAAAGAAAAGCCTTAGCAGCAATATCGCAGCAAATCCGCCTATTAGAGCGGTTATAAGCTGACTGATACCCATTAGCTTTGAAGCCGCTTTAATTGCAACTGCGCTTAAGCTAAACAGCTGCAAAACAAACTTAGTTCCTAAATATATGACTCCTAATTTTACAAGTGATGCAGCAATAATTGCCGGAATTTCCATTGCCAAACCTTTATTGCGTAAATTTTTTACCACATTAACTATGAGTACAAAGCTTACATTACCTAATGCTATTATGGGGATTATCGGTCCAAGAGGCTGAGGCAGCTGACCGAGCAGCCAAGCCAATATTGGGGTTAAGGCACCTACTAATATTGCCCAATGTACATCATTTATAAAAAGACAGATAATTAAAATGGCGTTCACGGTGGAGCCTACTACTAATTGACTGAGCCATGGATAATTTCTGCCTAAAACTTGCATAACAATAGCCAGTGCAAGCAAAATAGAACTTCGCGTTAGTTTTCTAATATCGGTTCTCAAAAAAATCACTCCTATCTAATATCGAGTGTACCTTTGTCATCTGTTATGTGCCACCAAGTGCTGCCAGGTGATAAGTATACATCCTTTCCTTGTTCGTCTGTGAGCAGTGTAGGTGAATTTTCATCTTTTTTACTCCACTTAATGTTAATATATTTTCCATTACTTATCAAGTAGCCCTTACCCTGACCAACCTGTTTTATATCCAACCGACCTTTTTCGTCATTGGGCTTTGAGGTGATGCTGCTTATTTGAATTACAACATTTGTTACCGCTATTTCCTTATTGTTTGCATTATCCATTGCAGCTTCGTTATCCATGGATTTATAATATAAACCGTCCTTATACTTATAGGAGGTTGAGTAGTACTGATTCAACTTCATATTTATTTCTTCAGCCTTATTATAGCTGCCATTCCAATAAGCTTTATCAAATTTTAAAGAAGAAGTAGGCTTTTCTTGAAAGTTTTTATCAGTAATAAGCTTTCTCAGCTTATCGGCAGAAGTGTAAAGGTTATGGGGAGCTTTTCTTGTTTTATCTCTCCAGTAAGAAGATGTATATGAATATTCATTCATGCTCATCAATTTTTCCTTTTCTATAGTCTCAAGGGCCTCGGGGCTTCCTCCGCAATGTCCGAAAGGAAGATTAAATTCTTTTGCAAGCATAACAAAATAAGGACGCGCACTTCGAACAGGACCTATTTGCTTTGGACTGTTGGAATGAAACAAGGCTATAAAACGCGGGATACCGCCTTCTGCCATAGTTTCAAATACAATATCAGCTTCGGACAGTCCGGATTGAGGGCGCGCAGGCTTAGAATTTTCAATTATAGTCATAAAGGGTATGTTATTCATTGTTTTATCGCTTACCTCCAAACCTGTATAAGGGGAAATATTTCCCTTAGGTTTAGCAGAGTTAGCCTCAGGGGTAGTTGGAATTTGAGCTACAGGTTTTGAAGGTCCAACCGTCTCAGACGGAGGAGTATTTGAAGCAGGTGAATTCCCCTTACCGCCTTTAAAAGCGGCATAACCTGCAGAAGCTCCTACAGCCAATAGCAAAAGTGCTGCTATTAGTTTTTTACCGGATTGAGTACTCTTTTTTAACCTTCCATTGTTCTTTTGATTATTGTTCATTAGATCTCCTCCTAAAGATTGTTATGATATAACCCTTCAATTAACCTTCTATATTGCCGGTACTAAAGAAAAGTATATCATAATAGGTAATTGCACTAATAGTATTTATATGCCATAGTAAGAAAATTATGTATTGCCTTCCTGTCAACAGACGAAAGAGCATAAAAAACGGTAAAACGGGGAGATAATTTGAATTAATATGTCATATTAAAAAGGGAAAGGCTATTTTAAAATTGCTAATAAATTTTATGTGAAGTATAATAGCAGAGTACTATATATTGTGTAATGGGGGTTAATGATATGCTACATGTTGTGAAAAGAGACGGGAGAAGATCTGAATTCAATTCCGTAAAAATCACAGAAGCAATTAAAGGAGCTGCACAAGAGATAACCTTTTCTCTAAAGGAAAGCGAAGCAATTGAATTGGCTCAGAGTGTAATAAAAAAGATTGAGAGCTGGGGTTGTGAGGATGTAACAGTTGAACAGATTCAAAATCTTGTAGAAGAAACTCTGAATGAAAACGGATACAAGGAAATAGGAAGTGCATACTCAAATTATAGGAAAGAAAGAACAAAAGTAAGAGAAATAAAATCAGATTTGATGAGAGCTATACAGCAGATAGGTGTTGAGACTGACAGAGATAATGCCAATGTAGGTAATAATTTCAGTTCAAAACTGCTAAGAATTGCAAGTGAATCAAACAAGTGGCACAATTTGGCTTCTATGCCAAAACATCTTTCCAAGGCTCATGAAACAGGAGATGTCTATTATCATGATTTAGACAGCTACAATTTGACAACAAATTGTTTACATATACCAACAAGAGAAATACTGGAAAGGGGCTTTAATACAGGCTACGGTACTATTAACAGGCCGAGAAGAATTGAATCTGCAGCTGAATTGTCCTGTATACTGCTTCAATCAACTCAAAATGATATGTTTGGAGGTCAGTCACACCCTGACTTTGACAATGATATGGCCGTATTTGTGGAGCCTACAAGAGCTGAGATAAGGCATGAGCTTGAAGAATTGGGATTGAGTGAAGAACAGATAAGCTCGGTATTGGAGAAGAGATTAAGAAAGACAATAGCTCAGGCAATGCAGGGAATAGTATATAATTTAAATACAATGCATTCAAGGGCAGGCTCTCAGGTACCTTTCTCTTCAATTAATATCGGTATACCTGAATCCAAGGATGCCGCATTAGATTGTGAAATTTTCCTGATGGAGTACGAATAAGGCTTGGGTATGGGAGAACAGCCAATATTCCCGAATATAATTTTCAGAGTTAAGCAAGGGGTAAACAGAGAAGTAGAAGACCCATATCGATATTTATATGAATTGGCTTGCAGAGTAGCTGCAAAGAGAATGAATCCTACATTTATGAATATTGATGCGGATTTCAATAAAGCTTACTATGATAAAGGCGTAGTTCCTGCAACTATGGGCTGCAGAACATATGTAATATCAAATATAAACGGTGAACCGGGAACTAAAGGAAGAGGTAATATCGCTCCAGCAACAATTAACTTACCAAGGCTTGGAATACTCGCAAAAGGTGATATTGAAAAGTTCTTCAGTTTACTGAATAACAGATTGGAATTAGCCAGAGAAGCTTTGATGCATAGATACGGAGTTCTTAAAAAATTGAAGGTCAAGGATTTGCCTTTTGTTGCAGGTCAGGGACTGATGAAGGGCTCTGAGAATCTTGGTCCGGATGATTACATTGAACCTATTTTGAAGCAGGGAACCTGGTCTATAGGATTCATAGGAGTAGCAGAAACCGTGACAGCTCTTTTAGGAAAGCACCATGGCGAAAGTGAAGAAGCAAGAGAGCTTGCATTTAAAATTGTAAAGTACATAAGAGACTATACGGATAGAAAGACTCAGGAAGATATGCTTAATTGGAGCACTTATGCAACTCCTGCAGAAGGATTAAGCGGAAGATTTATATTGCAGGACAGAAAGACCTTTGGTGTAATTCATGGTGTTACCGATAAGGACTATTATACAAACAGCTATCATGTTCCTGTAGGTTATCCTATTTCCATAAAAGACAAAATAGACATAGAGGCGCCCTTCCATAAGCTTTGCAATGCAGGTCATATAACCTATATAGAGCTGGATGATACGCCATCAAGTGATGTCGTTATGGATATTTTGGATTATGCCTACAAACATACAAATATCAGTTATATCGGAATTAACTTCCATATAAGATATTGCAAAGATTGCGGTACATACCTTCATGCAGCGCAGAGTAAGTGTCCGAAATGCGGAAGTCAGAATCTACAAGGTATATCCAGAGTTACAGGATATCTAAGTCTTGACGAAAGATTTGGCGCAGGAAAAAGTGCAGAAAGAACAGACAGAGTTTCACATACTTCCAATACTCACACTTATTTTTAAACAGTAGAGAAGGTGAGAACAGTATGAAAAATAAGGTTAGTGTAAGACTATCGGGTATTGCATATGAAAGCTTAGTAAATGGACCGGGAATAAGGAGGGTTCTGTTTTCACAAGGCTGTAAGCATAATTGTAAAGGCTGCTTTAATCCGGATACTCACTCCTTTGAAGGGGGTCGGGAGTTTAGTGCAGATTATTTGGTAGAAGATATACTGAAAAATCCTATGCTTAAAGGAGTAACCTTCAGCGGAGGGGATCCTTTGGAGCAGGCGGATAAGTTTGCATACATAGCTGAAAGATTAAAAAGACATGATATAAACGTATGGTCCTATACAGGCTATACTTTTGAATACATTATTAAGCAGGCAGTTAATATGAAAGACTGGCAGAAGCTTTTGGATAATATAGATGTGCTTGTGGACGGAAGATTTGAGTGTGATAAAAGAATTGAAGGTCTTAAATTCAGAGGCTCCTCAAATCAAAGAATAGTAGATGTGAAAAAGAGCTTGGCTACTGGCAAGGTAGTTACAATGGAATACTAAAATACCAAATGGAGCACAATGAAGGACTTTTAATGTGTTCCATTTAGAAAACCTCAAGGGATTTATTAAATTCATTGAGGTTTTTTTATATCCTATAATTCAACTTACTTATATTTTAATATTTGCTATGCTATAATTAATGATATATTATAATGGAAATCATGTACATAAATAAAGCTTTAACATAAAAAACTTAATTTAACAGGTTGGTGAGCAGTTTGAAGAAAAAAGTGAGAAGAGTTAGATTGTTAGTTATTGTCATAGGGCTTTCAATAGTTTTTTTGGGGCTCGTTGGAAGATTGACTTATTTGATGGGGTTTCAAGGAGCTCAATTCAAGCTAAAGGCATTAAATAAGTGGACAAGAACCATTGAGATAGCGCCTAAGAGGGGAACTATCTATGACCGGAATGGAAAAGAGTTGGCTTTAAGCATAAATGTTTATAGAGTGGATGCGGATATGAGCGTTCTAAAGGATTATATTGAACATAAAAAGTTGTCAGAGGAAGAGGTTAAAAATAAGCTATGTGATATTTTGGCTATGGATAAAGGTCAGTTTACCAAAATTTTTGACAGCAAAGACAATGAGGGAAACCCGTCTCAGTTCGTGGCTTTCAAAAGAAAAGTGGATAAAGCTGCGGTAGATGCAATAAAAGCTTTAAAGCTTAAAGGTATGTTAATATCTGACGATACTGACAGATACTACACTAATAACAGCTTTTTATCCCATGTAATAGGGCATACAAATGCACAAGGACAGGGAGTAACCGGTGTAGAACTGAGCTACAACAGTGTGCTTACAGGAATGCCGGGAATCAAGGTAGTTGAGACAGATGCGGCCAGCAATGACCTGCCGTTTTCCGAATCTGTAGTAATAAAACCTGTTGACGGAAAGAACATACAGCTTACTATAGATGAAAGAATTCAAGAAGTAGCGGAAACTGTGGCAAAGCAAACCTTAGAAGAAAATAAGGCTAAAAGTGTAAGTATAACCATAATGGATCCTAAAAACGGAGAGATACTTGGCATGGTTAACTATCCGGAGTATAACTTAAATAATCCCTATGGTGATGGCGGGACAGATAAAGATATTCAGGAATCCTGGAAAAATAGGGCTGTGAGCAATATATTTGAGCCGGGATCAATATTTAAGGTTATAACCTCGGCAGCGGCGCTTGCCAATAACTCAGTAAATGACAGTGATAGGTTTGAATGTAAAGGCAGTACAAAGATTGCTGATACTACTTTAAAGTGTGATAACGGAGAGGCACACGGTATAGAGACCTTTTCGGACATAATAAAAAACTCATGTAATATGGGGTTCATACAATTGGGAAATAAAATAGGCAAAGAGAACTTTTACAATTATACAAAGCTTATGGGCTTTGGTCAGAAGACAGGTATTGATCTCCCTGGAGAAAGCGGAGGACTTATAAGAGATGCCAAAAGTGCCGGCCCTGTGGAATTTGCTACAAATTCGTATGGACAAGGTGTTGCAGTAACTCAGGTACAGTATATGGCAGCCTTCAATTCCGTAGCAAATGGAGGTACATGGATAAGGCCTCATATAATGAAAGAAATTAGTCATATGGATGATGATAAAGCAGTTGTAGACAAGAAATATGATAATTATGGAGCCAGAACTGTTTTGGATAAGGAGAAAGCTGCACAGCTCAGAACATATCTTGAGAGAGTTGTAGAGGAAGGTACTTCCACTGCTACAAAGATTCCTGGCTATCATATTGCAGGTAAAACAGGAACAGCTAATAAAGTTAACACAGAGAATGGTGGCTATGAAGATGGTAAGTATATTTCTTCCTTTGCAGGTATGGCACCAACTAGCGATCCTAGGTTCACGCTGATTGTTACTGTTGAAGAGCCTTCAGGCGGTAAGTTTTATGCATCTCAGGTAGCAGTGCCTGCTGCCAAAAAGTTATTTACCGAATTATTCAGGATTATGGATATAGCACCGGAAAGTACCGGCGCAGCAGGAAATACCAATAAATAAAAGAGGCTTTTCAGCCTCTTTTAAAATTCTGCGTTTTTTGGAGTTCTTGGGAATGGAATTACGTCTCTAATATTTCCCATACCGGTCATATACATAATTATTCTTTCGAAGCCAAGACCGAAGCCTGCATGCTTAGTCCCGCCATATTTTCTCAGTTCAAGATACCACCAGTAATCTTCCTTGCTAAGCCCAAGTTCCTTCATTCGAGCCTCAAGAACCTCCAGTCTCTCTTCTCTTTGACTGCCGCCGATTATTTCACCAACACCGGGTACAAGAAGATCCGTAGCTGCCACGGTTTTATTATCGTCGTTCAATCTCATATAGAAAGCTTTTATCTCCTTAGGATAATCTGTTACAAATACAGGCTTTTTAAAGATTTGTTCAGTTAAGTATCTTTCATGCTCAGTCTGCAAATCACAGCCCCATTCTACAGGATAGGAGAATTGTTCACCGGACTTTATTAGCATATCTACTGCTTCTGTGTATGTTACACGGGCAAAGTCTGAATTTACTACATTGTTAAGTCTTTCGAGGAGAGTCTTATCTATAAATTGATTGAAGAACTCCATTTCTTCAGGAGCGTTTTCCATTACATAATTAATAATGTATTTAATCATATCCTCTGCAAGCCTCATATCATCGGATAAATCCGCAAAAGCCATTTCAGGTTCGATCATCCAAAATTCAGCTGCATGTCTCGTAGTATTTGAGTTTTCGGCTCTGAAGGTTGGTCCAAAGGTATAAACATTTCTGAAAGCAAGGGCATAGGCTTCAGCTGCAAGCTGTCCGCTTACTGTCAGATTTGTTTCCTTGCCGAAAAAGTCTTTTGAAGTATCAATACTTCCGTCATCATTTTTCGGTACATCCTTCAAATCTAAGGTCGTAAGTCTAAACATCTCTCCTGCGCCTTCACAGTCACTGCCTGTAATTATTGGAGTATGAGTATAGACGAAGCCTTGTTCCTGAAAAAACTTATGAATTGCAAAAGCTGCCAAGGAACGTACTCTGAATACTGCTGAGAAAGTATTGCTTCTTGGTCTTAAGTGAGCAATTTCTCTTAAAAACTCAAAGCTGTGCCTCTTTTTTTGAAGGGGATATTCGGAAGAAGAAAGTCCCTCTATGATTATTTCCTCTGCATGGATTTCAAAAGGCTGCTTTGCCTGAGGAGTAGCAGTAACCTTTCCTGTAACCTTCAAGGAAGAACTGACAGCCAGCTTTGATATATCCTTAAAATTACTTAGATTTTGTTCAAAAACTATCTGCACATTCTTTAGGAAGCTTCCATCATTCAGTTCAATAAAACCAAAAGCATTAGAGGCTCTTAAGGTTCTTACCCACCCGGAAATAGTAACTGTTTTATCCAAGTAGTCTTCCGTATTTCTGTATAATTGTTTTATTAGTACGTTTTCCATTTATAAGTACCATCCTTTCGGTAATATGTTATAGATGTTTATGATTCAGCACCTCGCTCATAAAACTACATATAAGTGTAGAGAACCAAGCTATCTCTTATATTAGAGCAGAAAGTGAATATTATATATGTATAAAAACAACTCAATTAAAAGTATAACCTAAAATAAGCATTTTGCAAGTTTTTTTCATATTGAATTGTTGCTGTGAATGGGACGGGCCAAGGGCTTACATCTTTTTCGGTTATGGAATGGTTTCGAGGAAATTCATGCAGTGTTTAAGGTTTAAATAACGTGGATTTAGTAATAAACATATATGAGCTCTACATAGATTTATATAGAGGCTTTTTAGCAATATAATAAGGGGGACTTTATGGATGAACTTAGAAACTTCGGTACTATATTTATAAGCTTGATTTTGGAGGGATTCCCATTCCTTATAATTGGAGCATTTGTATCATCTTTTATTCAGCTGATGGTGTCGGAAGATGTTATAAGCAGATTTAAAATCAAAAGTAAATTTTTATCACTATTATTAATGTCTTTGCTAGGTATTATTTTTCCTGTATGTGAATGTGCTATTGTACCCATAGTAAGACGGCTGGTGAAAAAGGGTATGCCTATCGGTATGGCAGTTACTTTTATGACAGCAGTGCCATTAGTGAATCCGGTAGTGTTTTTGTCTACATATTATGCCTTTATAGGTTATACATATATGGCATATTTAAGGA
>JAEZDX010000356.1 GCA_023417975.1 Bacillota bacterium | reverse complement strand
ATCTGTTGCTCTGCAGTATATATTCTTGTTACAGTTGTATCTATTTGACTCTGAACTTCTTCCGGTGCAGGTGTCCAATCAGTATATCTACTGCCACTTTCTAACTTTAATTCTGATATCGTTATTTCTTGATTTGTATAGATGCATAAGGTATTTTGACTTCCTCTAGTAAAAGTAATAGGGGTACTATAATACACATTTGTACCAACAGGTAGTGTAGCAGTTACTTCATAAGTTCCATCATAAACTCCATCAATCCCTAAACTTATTCCTATTGGATCAGCCACTGAGCAAGTATACTTGAATCTAAGCAAGTAAGTTCCACTAACTAAATTATCAGATAAAAACCAATTTGTAGCTACCCATCCTGCTCCCTGTTTTGATACAGCTTTAGATGTATTCTTAATTAAATTCCTCCCACCTATTTGAATACCATTGATTCCGGAATCTATTTTACTTTGAACGTCTTCATTCGCCGGCGTCCAATCTGTTGCTTTTGTTCCCTCCTCCAGCTTTATCATAGTTACATTAGCACTACCCCCAAAATAACACCTACAAACAAATACTATGGTAGAACAATCAGTTTGAGTAATGAAAGATTTTGTATATTTAGTCCAAGTACTTGTGGAAGTAATAAAATATGAATGATCATTATATACTGCAGTATTTGTGGCTCCATCCGCAAGCTTCTCTATTCCGAACCATGCAAATTTTTGTTCCCCTCTTCCTGATAAATAGAACGATACTGTATACTGAGTATTTGGTTTTACATTATTAATTATTTGTGTAATGTCTTTATATCCGCTAACAGCAGCTGAATTATCACAGGACATATAATTATTTCCCAAATACTTAGTTGTTACAAGTGTCCATGGAGCCGACACATTTAACCAATTTGAACTGTCAATGGTCAAAGAAAAATTTGAGTTTTTAATTAAATTTCTTCCTCCCACTTGAACAGCATTTATTTTATTACTAGTATCTGTCGCTGCTGCACTTACTGCCAGGTCCTTCGCTTTATCGGTTATCTTATTTTGTAAAACTGTTCTTTTACTAAAGTAATCTGAAAAATAACCCCTAAGCTTTGAGCCATCTACATCACTGGTTGAACTTAAATCAGCAAGCAATGGATTTAAATAATTATATAATGTGGTATATGATGTATCATAATTTGTTTTTTCTGTTGTTATACTGTAGGTATTTGCTTGATTATCAAGTGCTGATTTTTCTTGAGTAAAGGAATCTAGGTCTTTCTTTAAAATCTGTTTTTCACTGGAATACAATTTATTGTCATTTGACATATCCGACACTTGTGAGTTTATTGTATCTATTTGACTCTGTGTATCTTCCGGAGCTGGTGACCAATCTGTGCTTACATTTCCTTTTTCTACTTTTATATTTTTAATCCAAAATTCACCACTACAATATAAATACAACTTGACTCCACTAAGGCAAGACTTTACTGTTTTTGCTGTCACTTTATATAAACCCCATGAAGTGCCTATTACAACGCTCGGATATACTACTGCAGCACCGTCATTAAACTGAAATGATAAGGCCTTTCCGGATAAAGATTTAGCAAAAAAACTGAAAGTGATATCAATATTTGCATCCAAGGGAGTACTTAAGCTAAGTTCACCGCCATATACAAATTGGCGATTAGTATGCAATACATTCCCATGGACAGGATCTAATACTATCTCATTTATTGTCCCAGTACCTGATATGGAACTAGGTATATAATCAAGCCTGCTGTTCTTTAATAAATTTATTCCTCCTACCTGAACTGCATCTATAGCAGAAATAATATCTTTACTCCAAACCTTACTTGTTATACTATCTGAAGTTGCTCCTATACTTGCTCCTATATCACTAAATGAACTTTTTCCTGAAGCATCCTTTAAATCCTGTAAACTGCCCGCGACTATATCTACAGCGTCCGCTGTTTGAGATATTTTTGTTTTTTGATCATAATATTTCTCACCATTCACCACGGAGTTAACTAGATTTTTAAAGGTACTTTCCAAGGATTCCGAATCCATAAGTACCCTACTGCTCTTTATAGTCTCAGTTTTGTCATCATTAATCCTTCTTATGACTTTAGCTATATCAATTTTAGCGGGATCAAGAGAATTGCCTTCAAGCTTATTGTATCCATCTGTAAAGCCTTCCTTTGTCTGTCCATTCTCATCAAACAGCAATGTAGTTCCATCACTGCCCCTTATTCTCATTCCAAATTTTGAGGCATCACCATTAACATCGCCGATACATATACGCTCATATAGAGTTAAGTCAACCTTATCGTCAAATACTTGCAGCTTGTTTCCGCTAATAACAAGCCTGTTATTAGCTCCCGCCAAGCTAATATTAGTTGTATCTATTGTGCCTGTAGTAAGTTGATGAGCTTCTAAACTGATTATCTGTGCTGCACTGATGGCACTCTTCGCAATAATTGCACTTTCTGCAGTAATCTGTCCAAATTTTGCCAGCTCCGCAAACACAGATTTTGCCAGAATATCACCTATATCCAACGTCTGTCCTTCTAATGTCTTTACCTTTACATTGCTGGCATTGAGGTTTTCTATGGTTGCGTCCTTTGTCTCCAGTTTTTCTATTATTCCTGTAGTAGCAGTGAGATCTGTTATATTAGCCTTTGTTGCTGTCAACGTCCCTACATTTCCTGTTTCGGCTTTGAGTTCACCTATATCGGCATTCTTTGCAGTTAACTCATTTACTTCCACCTTTTGTGGATTAAAATCCACCTTTGAGCTATCTATCATCCCATCAGCTGTAGTTATAGTATCAACAACATTTGAAGTATCTTCAAATTCTGTCTGTAAATCCTCCAGAGAAACTAATCTGTTTGCTATTTCACAGCTATTGCGCTCCGGTTCCTCCAAATACTGTACTATTTTGATTATTCTTTGTTTGTCGTTAACATTTTTCTCTCCAGAGACTAGGGTTATAGTATCTCCTAAGTCGTAATCTAGTATATTACTGTATTTATCATTGAGTTTTGCCAAGTCTATAATGTCAGCACTATAAGCTTTCATTGGCTTAGATAGCTCATTCAACCTCAGCTCTGCGTCTTCTTTCAGTATTTCTTCGTCGGAATACCTATTATCTTCCCAAAGTACAGTGATTACTTTGTTGGAATACTGATAATTCTCAACATACTCTTTTCCGCCATTAACTTTCGAAATATTAAGTCCATCCTTACCAACAGGAATTAGCCTTGTACAAAAATCATATGAATTGCTCTGAACCTTTATGGCTCTGAGATTCAACTCATCAGTGAAATAGGCTCCCTTGTCATATCCCATGCTTTGATAAATATATATCTTTTTATTTATAGCATCAAATCGAAAGTCACATTTGTATATATCTCTTATTTCCCTAAGTACTTCATAACTCGAACAATTGGACTTTTTGACAGTCCTGTTTTTTGCCACATCACAGGAGCCTATAGTCCATGCGGTTCCGGCCAAAGCCAAATTTACTGTATCGGCGCAGTTTTGTCCGGCACTATTAAAGCTGGGAATTACTACGCCTTTAATTGCTTCAATATTCACTTTGCAAATAAATTCTGTCCAATCATCATCCACATTGATTTCCTTAATAACATATTCATTATATATAGTTCGGATATAGCACTCCTGCTCTATAGAACTGTACTTAGGATCTGCCTGCGGATATAAAAAAGAGAGAATTTCCTCTCCATCAAGAGTACATTCCCTCTTCAAGTCTTTATAATTAGTCAGACCATAAAGTTTATTATGATTTAAATCATATAACTGAATCACTGATCCACCACCTTTCCATAAAAACTAACTTCTATTCTTCAATCATATATTCTATAAGCATCAATTCCATAGGTTTCATAGATATACCATCCAGATGCTCCAGCTTAAATTTATGCATATCTAGTTCACTTTCAATATTCAACAGTTCTTTGATAGAAATATTCCAAGACTCAATACATTCCGATTTCAATTTTATCTGACCATTTTCATCTGCTTCTGGTCTTCCAGCTTCATCCAACTGAGCATATTTATTTATCAATTTTTCTCTTTCCTTATTATAGGTTATCAATTCCTGCTCTATCTTACCTATATTTTTTGCTATAGCATAGCTAACTCTCACAGGCAGTTGCTTTTGTGCAATTTCGGACAATACTGGTAAATCTCTTATTAATTTTTCATTACTTAATTTCATTTTCTACAATCCTTTCATTCTAAAAATATTACAGAGCCAAATTTTTGGCTCCGTTGTTTTAGTAGTTATTAATTTATATCCATCTCGGTTTGTACTTTATAGATATATCACATAAGTTTTTACTAAAACTCAAAATATTCGTCCCCGGCTTTAAATAAGGAAATTCCCATCCATCCCACTCTGAGAACTTGTTTATTCCGTTTTGAGTAATAATTCCTTCCTCTCCATATACTATAATCTTCTGATTTACTGCAAGATTTTTCAATGTAAAATCAGCTCCAAACCCAGTGACTTTTAGATCTATTAGGTTTGCTGCCGGAATTATTTCTACTATACATGGAGCAATTAAATTACCGTCAATATTAATGGTTTTTGTCAATGCTCTATTGGCATATTCCGTTACCTCAGGCTTATAAGCATATCCACTTTTAAGTTCCACACTCAACGTAAAAATACCATCGGTTATATTCTCATTGCTCTTACTTACAATATAGCAATCGTAGTAAAAGGATAAATCGTCAAATTTAATAACACTTTTTTCAAGCTGCTTAACTAAATTACTCATATTTGTATATGCACTGTCATTATCTTTGTCTTGAATTAAAAACTGCAAATTGATTTGTTTATACTTTTCATCTTTGCCTAAGTAAAGAGGATTTCTCGCATTTCTAAGCCAATCTTCATATATTGTTATTTCGGCAGGTTGTATTACTTTTGTCAGCAATCTTGCTTTATAGTAAGAGATATCCATACTATTTATTTTCACTATATCACCTCTTTCTTTTCACAAGCAAAGCAGCTTGATTCATGAAATAATTTATATCTTTATTATCCGCAAAGCTGTAGTTACCGTAAAAGTTTATAGTCGTATTGCTGTTTGATTGGTTTGACCTAGCCGCAGAAATTGCACCGCTGGCTCCCTGTATTGAAGGCACCATATTCATTCCCACATTAATATTACCTGCAACCCCTTTAATTGCACTTGTAACTCTATCCTTACTTTTCTCTATACCATTGGCAAGCCCTTCCATAAAGTCAGGCATCCAGCTTTCATAGTCCGTAAGAGGTCCTTCATCAGGTACCGAAAAGTGAAGATATGAACGTATTTTATCTCCTATTCCTTTAACTGTATCAACAACAGCATTAATACCAGATTTTATTCCATTTACAAGTCCGTTTATAAAATCTTTTCCCCAAGCAACAGCTTTGCTTGGAAGTGAAGTAATAAAATATATCGCTTCATTGAAGCCATTGATTATCCAGCTTCCAAGTGTAGAAAGTACGGAAGAGATTCCATTCTTCAAGCTGGTGAATATTGATACCCCTATTCTATATAAATTACCCGGTAATTCCGTAAAAAAGTTTATTATTCCATTCCATATGGTTAGAATTGCATTTTTTAATACGGTTAATATATTTACTACTGCGGTCTTCAAACCATTCCATGCACCTACGGCAAGATTTACTATACCGGCCCATAAATTTGTGAAAAAAGCAGCGATGCCGTTCCATATAGCTTTTAAAGTATTCACTATTCCGTTCCATACCTCCATTAAGGAGTTTTTAAGAGCAGTAAATAATTTGGACGTATCTTCTCCAAGCTTCTTAAAGCTTCCTGTAAAAATACCTACTATAGTATCTACAAGCAAAAGAATTATGCCTAGCACAACGGTTTTTAACGTATTAAAAATGCCAACAACGGTTGTTCTTAATCCATTGAATATGTTCTTAACAGCCGCTATCAGCCAACCGAATTTTTCGTTGATAAAATTCGCTATTGCAGTAACTACAGTGGTAAATGTATTCTTTATACCTTGCCATACTTCCTTAAAGAAATTAGCCATGCTATTAAATACAGTGACAGCCGTATTCTTAATCCAGTTCCATGACGCCTGCAACCCGGCTTTTATATCATTCCAATGCTTCACAATCAATAAAGGTATACCTATTACAGGCGCCATAACCGCAAGCATTTCAACTCCCCATTTGCTTACGAAACCTTTTAGCCAATCCCATAAACCGATAAAAAAGCTTTTTATAGCATTCCAGGCTCCAAGCAATACATTTCTGACATCCTCATTTTTTTGAGCCAAGAAAAATAAAGCTCCTATTAAAGCTCCTATTGCTATTACTATTACGGATATCGGA
>JAEZDX010000348.1 GCA_023417975.1 Bacillota bacterium | reverse complement strand
TTTTGAAACAGTATAATACCTATGGTTAAATTTTTAATAAAAAAAGGATATTGTGATACCACGTAGAAATATAACTGAGGAGGTGCTTATTGTGGCTAGAAGAAAGAAAAAAACAAGAAATATAAATCATGATATCCTTGGAGTTTGTTTAATTGCGCTAGGATTATTAATGATTTTTAGTATATTTGGTTCAGATTCGGCGGGAACCCTTGGAAGGATAACAGATAGAATTCAACATGTATTACTAGGAGTAGGTGCATTTCTTTTACCTATTATAATTATCTTTATCGGAGTATGTATGATAGTTTCTAAAGGAAATCTCAGATTCCAAAAAAAGTTTTACGGTATCATTCTATTTTTTGCTAATACGCTCCTTCTAATACAGTTGATAACTATTAATAATTTCTATGTTGAAGGCAACTTTGCTGACGGAGTTGCAAAAATAGTTGAGAATCCTCATGCAGTACACGGTGGAATTATAAGTTATTTATTAGCAGTTCCTTTATATAAGCTGCTTGGTACAATAGGCTGCTTTATTGCTTATGCGGCAATTTATATAATAAGCTTAATAATTATTTTTGATATTACTTTAATTGATGAAATTCGAAAATATAAAAATGATAGAAAAGGTAAGGCAACTAAAAAAAGTGATCCTATGGTTCAGGAAGCTGCTGTAAGCGAAACAGTGGCAGAAGCCAAGGGAAATTATATAAGTAATATAAATAAAAAAATAAAAATAATTGATTTTATGAAAAATATCAATACAGAGGATATTTCAACTGATGGGAAGGAAGCTGTATCTGTGAAAAAAGCTGATACTTCGGTAGAAGCAAGAGAGGATATAAGTAAAAAAATATCAGAAGAAATTATAATAAATACTAATGGTACGGTAATGGAATATCAATATCCTAATATTGAACTGCTTAATGTTAATAACATACAAAATATGAACAAAGAAGATAAGAAAGGTCTATTAAATAGTGCAGCCAAGTTAGAGGAGACATTAAACAGCTTTGGAGTTGAAGCCAAAGTTATACAAGTTACAAAAGGTCCGTCTGTTACAAGATATGAATTGCAGCCAAATTCAGGTGTTAAGGTAAGTAAAATAGTTAATTTATCGGATGATATTGCACTTGGACTGGCGGCTAAAGGCGTAAGAATAGAAGCTCCTATACCCGGAAAGGCAGCGGTAGGTATAGAGGTTCCAAATCGTGAGCTAATGCCGGTATACTTAAGAGAAGTTCTGGATTCTGAAGAATTTAGGAATAGTAAACAGAATATAGCATTTGCATTGGGAAAAGATATTGCAGGCAATTGTGTAGTTGGTGATTTGGCCAAGATGCCACATATGCTTATTGCAGGAGCAACGGGTTCAGGTAAAAGTGTATGTATAAATACCCTTATAATTAGCTTACTTTATAAATATTCACCGGATGATGTAAAATTACTTATGGTCGACCCTAAGGTTGTAGAATTAAGTATTTATAATGGCATTCCTCATCTTCTTATACCTGTTGTTACAGACCCTAAAAAAGCTGCAGGTGCATTAAACTGGGCCGTTAATGAAATGACGAGAAGATATAAGCTTTTTGCAGATAATTCAGTTAGAAATGTAGAAGGATATAATGAACTTTTTGATAAAGGTAAGGTGACGGAGAGACTTCCGTGGATAGTTATAATAGTAGATGAACTTGCAGATCTTATGATGGTTTGCCCGGGTGAAGTAGAAGATTATATAGGAAGACTTGCACAAATGGCCAGGGCAGCAGGCATGCATTTGGTTATTGCTACACAGCGGCCGTCGGTTGATGTAATAACAGGAGTTATAAAGGCAAATATTCCTTCCAGGATATCTTTTGCTGTTTCCAGTCAGATTGACTCAAGAACCATTTTGGACTGTTCAGGAGCTGAAAAGCTACTTGGTAAGGGGGATATGCTATTTTATCCCGTTGGTGAATCAAAACCGTTGAGAATTCAGGGAGCTTTCATATGTGAAGAAGAGGTTGAGAAAGTAGTTGAATTTATTAAGGGACAAAAGAGAGAAAGTGAATATAAAGAAGAAATATTGAATCATATCAATTCTGAAAAAGAATACGAAGAGGAATATGATGAGCTTTTAGAGGAGTCCATAAGAATTGTTGTTGAATGTGGACAAGCATCAACTTCATTATTGCAAAGAAGACTTAGGATAGGCTATAATAGAGCCGCTAGAATCATAGATCAATTGGAAGCTAGGGGAATTATATCAGGTAGGGATGGCAGTAAACCACGTCAGGTATTGGTAGATAGGGACCAGTTATTAAATGAGGAAACACTAAACGAAGATTAGCAAAAAACTCTTGTTAAATTAGTGAAAGAGTTTTAAAATGTATTTGTATATTTAAACATTAGGAGGAAATAAATTGGCTAAATACAAGTTAGGCATCGTTAGTCTTGGATGTGATAAGAATAGGGTGGATAGTGAAATTATTTTAGGTAACTTAAAAGGTAAGTTTGAGGTTACAAATAATCCAAAAGAAGCAGACGTTATAATAGTTAATACCTGTGGGTTTATAGAATCGTCAAAGCAGGAATCCATAAATACAATCTTGGAAATGTCAGAGTATAAAAAAAGCTACAAATGTAAAGTTCTTATTGCTACTGGCTGTCTTACACAAAGATACAATAAAGAACTCCAGGAGTTGATGCCTGAAATAGATATAATGCTAGGCGTAAATGATTATGATAAAATTCTTAGTACTATAGATAATTTTTATGAAAATCATGAGAAGGTAGTTTTATGTTCTAATGATGAAATAATCAATGAAGGGGAAAGATTGATATCTACAGGTCAAAATTATGCTTATGTGAGAATAAGCGAGGGTTGTAATAATAAATGTACCTACTGTGCCATACCTAGTATTCGCGGCGCCTATAGAAGCAGAACTATGGAAAATATAATTAAGGAAGTTGAATCGATTGCTGAACAAGGTGTTAAAGAAGTAATAATTATAGGGCAGGACACAACAATGTATGGAACAGATTTATACGGACAAAAAAGGCTTCCTGAATTATTGAATAGAATATCCCAAATTGAGAAAATAGAGTGGATTAGATTATTATACTGTTATCCTGAGGAGATAACCGACGACCTTATTGAAGAGATAAAAAATAATTCTAAGGTTTGTAAGTATATTGATATGCCTATTCAGCATATAAGCAATAATATCTTAAAGCTAATGGGAAGAAGAGGAACTAAGGAACATATCACTGAAGTAATTGATAAATTAAAGTCTAAAATAGAGGATATTTCTCTTAGGACTACGTTTATAGTGGGATTCCCTGGAGAGACGGAAGAGGATTTTAATGAGCTTATGGAGTTTGTTAAGGATACAAAGTTTGATAATTTAGGGGTATTCAAGTATTCGCCTGAAGAAGGAACAGCTGCAGCCAGAATGAAAAATGCTGTTGAGGAAAAGGTTAAGCAAAGCAGAGAAGAAAGAATTATGCTGTTACAGCAAGAGATTTCTTTGAATAAAAACAAGAGAAAGATTGGTAAGGTATTTGAGACTTTAGTGGAAGATTATAATGGTGAATTTTTTATAGGAAGAACTCAGCACATGGCTCCAGAAATTGATGGAAGTATGTTTATTAACCGCAATGAAGCTGTGAAAATTGGAGATTTGATTGATGTAAAAGTTAATGACGTTGATGAATATGATTTAGTAGGAGATGTTTATTATGAATCTTGCAAATAGGCTGACTGTCTTAAGAATATTTCTTGTACCAATATTCTTAATTTTTATTGCCATTAGAGACATTCCCTATGGTACTACAATAGCAACTTTGGTTTTTGTAATTGCCGCTCTGACTGATAAGTTGGACGGATACATAGCTCGCTCGCGAAATCAAATAACTGTATTCGGAAAGTTTATGGATCCTTTAGCCGATAAACTTTTGGTTACCGCTGCATTGATTTCATTAGTGGAATATCAAATAATTCCTTCCTGGGCGGCAGTAATCATTATTGCAAGAGAATTTGCTGTAAGCGGGTTGAGGACTATTGCTGCCAGCGAGGGTTTAGTAATAGCAGCCAGCTGGTGGGGAAAGATAAAGACTGTTATTCAGATAATATCTATAATAGTAGCATTGTTGGAATTTAACGTTACATCTCAAAATGAACTCTTGGGAAGTTTAATAAATTATGCAAATTTGAAAGGCCTAGTTACAGGATTAACAATGCCTTTGCTATATCTTACTGTTATTATAACGTTGGTGTCAGGTTATGATTATTTTGCGAAGAATAAACACGTTATTAAAATAGAAAAGTGATAGCTACAATAAAATTAATATAAATATAAATGAATTGTATAAAATAACTGATTATGGCAAAAATTAAGATATCACAAACATAAGTTCCTTTATTTGAGGAACTTTTTAATATAATGTTGACTAAAACTTATTAATACCTTATAATTGTATATAGAACACACGTTCGGAAAGAGAGGAAATAACAATGGCAAATTTGGACGTTGAAAAATTAAAGGCCATAGAAATGGCAATGAGTCAAATTGAAAAACAATTCGGAAAAGGTTCTGTAATGAAGCTTGGAGAACATAGTGGTTTATCAGTGGATTCTATACCTACTGGGTGCCTTGATCTTGATATAGCGCTTGGAATAGGTGGGGTGCCAAGAGGAAGAATTATTGAAGTATATGGACCGGAATCTTCAGGTAAGACAACAGTAGCACTTCATATTATAGCAGAAACTCAGAAAAGGGGAGGAGCTGCCGCTTTTATCGATGCAGAGCATGCACTAGATCCAAGCTATGCAAAGAGACTTGGGGTTGATATAGACAATCTTATTGTTTCTCAGCCGGATACAGGAGAGCAGGCTTTGGAAATAGCTGAAGCTTTAGTAAGATCAAATGCTATAGATACTATTGTAGTTGATTCAGTAGCAGCCCTTGTTCCAAGAGCTGAAATCGAAGGAGAAATGGGAGATTCCCACGTAGGACTACAAGCTAGACTTATGTCTCAGGCGCTGAGAAAATTAGCAGGTTCTATAAGTAAATCAAAATGTCTGGCTATTTTTATAAATCAGTTAAGAGAAAAAGTTGGAGTTATGTTTGGTAATCCTGAAACAACGCCTGGGGGCAGAGCGCTTAAATTTTATGCTTCAGTGCGTTTGGATATTAGAAGGATTGATTCTATAAAACAGGGAGAAGAGGTTATTGGTAACAGAACAAGAGTAAAAGTGGTAAAAAATAAAGTCGCACCTCCATTTAGACAGGCTGAATTTGATATTATGTATAATGAAGGGATATCCAAGGAAGGAACCATTCTAGACGTGGGTGTAAGAGAGAACATAGTTCAAAAGAGCGGTGCATGGTTTTCTTACAACGAGGCAAGGTTAGGCCAAGGAAGAGAGAATGCTAAGCAATATTTAAGAGAAAATCCAGATACATTGATGGAAATAGAAAATCTCATCAGGAAGAAATATGAGCTTCCATTGACAAATACTATTGTAGAAGGAAAAGAAAAGAAATCGGAAAAAAAGACGGAAGAAAAATAAAGTATTTATGGAGTCGGTATACAATTGCCGACCCCGATTTTTATAACTATATAAGTTAACATAATAAAAAATATGTGAATTATATTAGACTATTTATTCTAAAAAGGTTTTCAACTTGACATTAAATGAAATATAATATAAAATATATACAAATACTGGTTTATCATAGTGAATTTAAATTTTGAATAATATGACACCTTTTCGAAGCTTTCATTACTAAAAGGTAATACAAAATAAGCAAAGGAGGTGTTCGTATGGATTCTAGTGGTTATATAGCAATTGCAGTGTGGTTTATTGCTACACTTGCTATAGTAGCTGAATATTTTATAAGAAAAAGAAAAGCTGAAAACAAGATTGTGAAAGCCGAAAAAGATGCAACCGATTTAGTTGAGAATGCTAAAAAGGAGGCAGATTCAAAGAAAAAGGAAGCAGTATTAGAAGCGAAGGAGGAAGTTCATAAGTTAAGAACAGACTTTGAACGTGAATCCAGAGAAAGAAGAAATGAAATCCAGAGAATGGAAAGAAGAATACTTCAAAGAGAAGAGTCCTTGGATAAAAAGAGCGATATGCTCGAGAAGAAAGAAGAAGGTATAAACAAAAAGCTTCAGGAAGTTCAGCAGCTAGAGGATAGTATTAAAGAATTATACCAGAAAGAACGTGAAGAACTCGAAAGGTTATCTGGACTATCTTCAGAAGAAGCGAAGGCTTTGCTTTTAGATGAATTAAGTTCTGAATTAAAGCATGATGCTGCAGTTATGATTAAAGAATTTGAGTCTAGAACTAAGGAAGAGTGTGATAAAAAAGCTCGTGAAATAATAACAACAGCCATTCAAAGATGTGCGGCTGATCATGTTTCTGAGTCTACTGTACACGTAGTAGCTCTTCCAAATGATGAAATGAAGGGTAGAATAATAGGTAGAGAAGGTAGAAATATCCGTACCTTAGAAACCCTTACAGGAGTAGATTTGATAATAGATGATACTCCGGAAGCAGTTATACTTTCAAGTTTTGATCCTATTAGAAGAGAAGTTGCCAGAATTGCTCTTGAAAAATTAATAATTGATGGTAGAATTCACCCTGCCAGAATTGAAGAAATGGTTGAGAGAGCAATGAAAGAAGTTGAAAATGACATAAAAGAAGAAGGTGAACAGGCAACCTTTGAAACAGGTGTACATGGACTTCATTTAGAATTAGTCAAGTTACTGGGAAGATTGAAGTATAGGACCAGTTATGGTCAAAATGTATTGAAGCATTCCTTAGAAGTATCATATCTTGCAGGACTGATGGCAGGAGAGTTGGGATTAGATCCAACTATAGCTAAACGCGCAGGCTTATTGCATGACATTGGTAAAGCCGTAGATCATGAAGTAGAAGGACCGCATGCGTTAATTGGCGCAGATATAGCGAAGAAGTATCATGAATCTGCAATTGTTGTTAATGCTATAGGTGCACATCATGGTGATGTAGAAATGATGTCTTTAGAAGCTGTACTTGTTCAAGCGGCTGATGCTATTTCTGCTGCAAGACCGGGTGCTAGAAGGGAAACTCTGGAAGCATATATTAAGAGATTAGAGAAATTAGAAGAAATATCGAATTCATATGAAGGCGTAGAAAAGTCATATGCCATTCAAGCAGGCAGAGAAGTTAGAATTATGGTTAAACCAGAACAAATTGACGATGCCGGGATGATTGAATTATCTAGAAATCTAGTAAAGAAGATTGAAAGCGAATTGGAATATCCAGGCCAAATTAAAGTAAATGTAATAAGGGAAACACGAGCAATTGATTATGCTAAATAATATTTGATTAGTGTTGAAAGTGAGACTCCTTCTTAAATTAGTAAAATTTTTTAAATTTTACGAAGTTTAAAAGGAGTTTTTAATTGTCTGTAGAAATATAGTAGTAGACGCAGAAAAACCAATATAGTCACCGGGAGGTTATTTATTATGGAAGTATTAAAAGTTTCGGCAAAATCAAGTCCTAACTCCGTGGCAGGAGCTTTAGCTGGCGTTTTAAGAGAAAGTGGACATGCAGAAATTCAAGCTATAGGGGCAGGAGCAATTAATCAAGCTGTAAAAGCAGTAGCAATTGCAAGAGGTTTTGTTGCTCCAAGTGGAATAGATCTTGTTTGCATACCTGCTTTCGCAGATATTTTAATAGATGGAGAAGAACGAACAGCAATTAAGTTAATTGTACAACCAAGATAATAGAATGGCTATTCTGGCAGATCATAATAAGTGGTCTGCTTTTGTTTTGATGAAATATATTTACATTATTCATAATAAATGATATATTTTATATATGTTTTTTATTCCATATTGGAATTAGGTGTTAACATGATATACTCTGATTTGCATATACACTCGACCTTTTCGGATGGTATATTGACTCCTTCGCAGATAATAGATTTGGCTAAATGTAATGGTGTTGAATATATTTCAATAACTGATCATGATTCCGTGCTTTCTCAATCTGAAATCTTAAAAGAGATAAATGATTTAAAAATAATACCCGGAATTGAATTAAGTTCTGAATATAATGGCCATGAGATTCATCTGTTAGGATATTTCATTAATTTTAACGATGCGTCCTTAAACCATGTCTTGGAAAAAATACGACAAGAGAGAATTGACAGAGTACATAATATAATTACACAGTTAAATAGCTTAAATTGTGTAATATCGGAATCAGATATTGAATTATCAAAATTTGTTTCCTTGGGCCGACCTCACATAGCAAAAATACTGGTAGAAAAGGGATATGCTAAAAGTATGCATGACGCGTTTGCTATGTATTTAGCTAAAGGTAAACCGGCATATATTGAAAGATTTAAGATAAACTATAAAGAAGCAGTAAAACTAATAGGTAATTGCGGGGGTATTTCTGTGCTGGCACACCCTGGGGAAATATATAAAGGAATTAATAAAGAACGTCTTATACAAGATCTTAAGATGAATGGACTTAACGGTATCGAAGTGTTTCATCCATCGCATAAAGATAAAGATAGAAATGATTTTTATAATCTTGCAATAAAGTACCGCTTGGTAATAACAGGTGGAAGCGATTACCATGGAAGCAATACAAAAGTAGAATCCGGAATTGGGTCTAAAGGACTGGATAAAAACTTAACTTCAAAATTTTTAAATTACTATTTCAAATATATTGGGGGTCATAAGTAATGGAACTTTCAAAATTATCCTTGCATTTACAGCCATCAATAACTTTAGAGATAACTGCTAAAGCAAAGCAGATGAGAGAAGATGGCATAGATGTTGTAAGCTTTGGTGCCGGTGAACCTGATTTTAATACTCCACAAAATATTATTTCAGCAGCTGTTGATGCCATGAACAAAGGCTACACTAAGTATACACCGTCATCTGGCATACTTAATTTAAAGGAGGCTATTTGCAACAAACTTGTTAGAGAAAACGGATTAAAGTATAAAACTTCTCAAGTTATTATTTCAACAGGTGCGAAACAGTGTTTATCTAACTTGTTTCAGACAATATTAAATCCCGGAGATGAAGTAATTGTACCTTCACCATGTTGGATATCTTATCCGGAGCTCATAAGGTTATATGGAGGAAAGCCGGTTTTTATAAAAACTACAGAAGCTAAAAGTTTTAAGTGTTCAAGAAAAGATTTGGATGAGGTTATCAGTACGAATACAAAAGCTATATTGGTGAATAGTCCTAACAATCCCACGGGCACGGTTTATGATTATGAGAATTTAAAAATTATTGCACAGTTTGCTAAAGAACATGATTTGTTAATAATTTCAGACGAGATTTATGAAAAACTTATATATGATGAATTAAAACATATAAGCATTGCATCTATTAATGAAGACGCCTATAACAGAACAATTGTAATAAACGGTCTTTCTAAGACATATTCAATGACCGGTTGGAGAGTAGGATATGCTGCAGGACCGGAGCAAATAATAAAAGTGATGTCAAGTATTCAGAGTCATACTACATCAAATCCAACATCAATATGCCAATATGCAGCATTGGAAGCCTTGAACGGACCGCAGGATAAAATAAAATATATGATTGAACAGTTTGATGCAAGAAGAAATTATATGATGAATAGAATTAATGAGATAGATCAAATAACTTGTTTCAGGCCAAATGGCGCATTCTATTTAATGGTTAATATAAAAGAACTGTTGAAAAGAAAATGCAAGGGAGAAGTATTAAAAGACTCTTTAAACTTATCAAAAATACTCTTGGAACAAGTGCATGTTGCTGTTATACCTGGAGAAGCATTTGGAGATGATAACTATATAAGATTATCATATGCAACTTCGATGGAGAATATTGAAGAAGGTCTCAATAGAATTGAGAGTTTTATAAAAAATCTAACTTAATAATTATAATTATGAGTTTAATTGTTTTATTTTACTGCTTTTCATGATATATTAATATTAGATACATTTTGGGAGTAAAGGGTGATTATATATGTCAAAACAAATTGATTTGCTTTTGCCAATCTCAGGTCAAGTTGTTGCCTTAACTGAAGTCAATGACTACTTGTTTAACAAGAAGATTATGGGAGAAGGTGCTGCAATTAGACCCAAAGATAATTTTGTATATTCTCCCGTAGATGGAGAAATTATACTAGTCTACGATGCTAAACATGCAATTGGAATAAAGACTGAGGAAGGCCTTCAAATTTTAATACATGTTGGTATTGACTCCGTTAAACTTGAAGGTAAAGGTTTTGCATCATATGTAAAAGTAGGAGATAAAGTTAAAGCTGGAGACAAGATATTGTTCTTTGATAGAGAGTTTGTTGAAATGCAGGCGTCAAGTATAACGCCACTTGTTATTACTAATTCAGAAATTGTTAAAGTCATCGACATAAATTATAAGAGCACAAGAGCTAAAGAAATATTTATGACGATAGAATTGGAATAGGGAGGACTATAAAAATGGTAACACGTGAAGTAATAGTTAAAAGTTCAACAGGTCTACATGCGAGACCTGCTACATTATTGGTTAAGAAGGCATCGTCTTTTAAATCTGATATCACTATTGAACATAATGGCAAAAAAGCAAATGTTAAGAGTCTTATCGGCGTTTTGTCTTTAGGAGTGTCAAGAAATTCAAACATAATCATAACTGCATCTGGTGATGACGAGACTCACGCAGTGGAAGAATTAGTTAGATTAATAAATTCTTTGGAAGAATAGAAAAGAGGGTGACATTTTGTCCCCTCATTGTTTTTATGTAGTTTTTCATTTCAAATTTTTCTGATGCCGACTTTTGTATATTAACAGTATTAAATATAATCCGCATAAACCAACCAGTATGTATACTATTCTTTCAATGTATGATGAAATACCCCCGAATAAACATGCAAGCTGTTCTACGGCGTTAAAGTTGGTAAAGCCAATGAGCCCCCAATTTAAGGCGCCAATAATTACTAAAATGATGGCTATTTTGTCAAGAAGACTTAACTTGTACATACAGTTCCTCCTAAATAATTTGTATTTTTATAGTAAATTATATTAGAAACTTATGTAATTAGAACTACATTATTTATAATTTTATGGTATAATACCAATTGAAAAAAACAGGATAAAATAAATGGAGGTTTATAATGAGAGATACATATAATACACCGCTTAATTCAAGATATGCTTCAAAGGAAATGAGTTATCTTTTTTCGGATGATATGAAATTCAAAACTTGGAGAAAGTTATGGGTAGCTTTAGCCGAAAGTGAAAAAGAACTCGGTCTTAACATTACCGATACACAGATTGCGGAGTTGAAGAAAAATATAGAAAATATCAACTACGAAGATGCAGAAGCAAAAGAAAAAGAAATAAGACATGATG
>JAEZDX010000333.1 GCA_023417975.1 Bacillota bacterium | reverse complement strand
ATTCTATTTGTTCAGGAACAGATAAAAGTAGGTAATAACGGTGGAGGATATCTGGAGTATTGGTGGACACTTCCTAATTCGGAAGAGTTATCTCAAAAGATAAGCTATCAAAAAACAGACCCAAATTGGAAGTGGGTTATAAGTGCTGGAACATACATGGAAGATTTTAACAAAGGTGCACACAAAATCTCATTTATAACGCTAGTTGTTTTAGGTATATTATTTGTTATTGGTGAAACAACAATTGTAATAGTGGCACAAAACATTTCAAATCCAGTGAGAAAGATAAATACAGCAGTGAAAGAAGTTTCTGCAGGCAATCTTAATATACCTGAGATATATGTAAAAAATAGTGATGAGACAGGTGAGTTAAGTAAGTCATTTAACCTTATGGTTAAAAATATAAGAGAGTTAATAAACTCGGTGAAAAGCTCTTCTGTTATAGTAGTTAGCTCATCAAAGCGCTTAGAGGAAATAGTTAAGGAAAATACTGAGGCTGTTAATGAAGTGGCAGCAGCAGTAGATGATATAGCTAAGGCTGCAAGTGTACAAGCACACGATACTGAAATTGGAGTATCAAATATTAATATATTGGCAGAACAAATTGAAGCAGTAAATAAAATTTCTGAAGAAACAGATACCCTCACCATTAAAGCGTCGGAATTAAATAGTTCAGGTTTAAATTCTGTGAATATACTTTCTGAAAAATCCAAGAAAAACAGTGAAGCAGCCTTCAAGGCTAATGCGGTAATTTTGGGGGTTGATAGGAATGCAAAAGAAATCAGCTTAATTACCGAAGCAATCAGTCAAATTGCTGAGCAGACAAACCTTCTTGCATTAAATGCTGCAATAGAGGCTGCCAGAGCCGGAGAACAAGGAAGAGGCTTTGCAGTAGTTGCCGAAGAGGTTCGAAAGCTTGCTACAGAAACCTCTGAATCTGTTATAAAGGTTAAAAGCTTGGTAGATAGTATCCAAAACAATTCAAAAGAGGCTGTTGAAGCTATGGAGCTGGGAAAGGAATTAGCTGTAGAACAAAATAAGGCCGTAAATGAAGTAAACAATGTATTCATTGAAATATCGAAAAATATAAGCGTTATGACAGAAAATATGAAAAGGATAAAAGAAAACAGTTATGTAATGACCGATCAGAAGGATAAGATGATAGATATTTTGCAGAATCTTTCAGCTTCTACAGAAGAAAGCTCTGCTTCAACTCAGCAGGTATCCGCATCAACTGAACAGCAGCTTTCAGGTATGGAGGAAATATACAAGTTTGCAGAAGAATTGAATGAGTTATCGGGAAAATTGGATGAGCAGATAAATAAATTCAATTTATAACACTAGTTAAAAGGAACTTATAGGAAAGTAACTTCCTAGAGTTCCTTTTGTTTTTGGATAATGAGCGAATGTACTATACCCAAGTTTCATAATGAACTTTCTTTTCGTCAAATCTATCCACATATGAATTTTTCTGACTTTCTGCAGGATATCCTACTGCCATTAAAGCATAGGGCTTAATGTTTTCCGGTAGGTTGAAGAGTTGACTGATATATTTCATATTTTCTTCAACTACTGATACTCCGAGCCACACAGCACCAAGCTCCAGTTCAACAGCCTCCAGTAATAAATTTTCTACAGAAGCACCCATATCCTGCTGCCATGCAGAAGGAATACGCATTCTAGTTTCATCAGCCAAAGCTATGATAGCTAAAGGTGCACTTGCAACAAGCTTTGAATATGGGCTCATATCAGCCAGTTTCTTTAGTGTCTCTTTATTCTCAATTACGATAAATTCCCATGGCTGCTGATTACCTGCGGAAGGCGCCTGCATTGCAGCTCGTAATAACTTTTCTATCTTCTCTTTTTCTACAAATCGGTTTTCAAATTTTCTTATACTTCTTCTATTAAAAATGGCATTCATGATATTAACCTCCTCATAATTTATATTCATTGCGTATATAACTATATATTTTATTTATTCCTTCGTCAATATTATGTGCTTATTTTTAGTACTTAATGAACAATTGATATGCGCCAAATAGAATTTTAAATAAAAAATTGAATAATAATAAAATAAATATTAATATTCTAACTAATTTATTGTAATAAACTATTTAGTGCTGTAATTAAACTACGATTATTAGAGTATAGATATAATTTTGTTAATTTTATTTGTAATAGTAATGAGAGGTGTAAAACAATGCTAACTAAAAAGAAGTCGCTGCCAATTAGCGAACTGGAACCGGGTATGATATCAGCTATGGATATAAATTTTCAGGGTAAGATATTGCTTTCTAAGGATGTAAAGATCAATGAAATGATAATTAGTAAACTAAGACAGAATTATATTGTTGATAAAATTGATATTTACATCCAGGAAGACTCCGATGAAATTATAACAAATAGAATTAAAACACAACAGGAACTCGAAGCTACTTTTAATGAATTCTCGTCCAATTTAGAGGAAGTATTCGATAATGTGCACAGTATCGGTACGTCGGGAATGGAGGATATAAGAAATTTTACGAAAAGGATTCATGAGGAGTTTAAATTAACAGGTAATGTTATAAAAAGTGTTGTGCTATACGGAAGTAGAGAGGACTCCATCTATAGGCATAGTATAAACGTGGCGGCAATCAGTTTCATTCTTGGAAAATGGCTTGGATTAAATGAAGTGGAAATTAACTTGTTGACTTATTCAGCAGTTTTGCATGATTTCGGTAAAATAAAAATTGATGACAGCATTGTGAAAAAGAATTTTAATGAGTTAACTTCAGGAGAGAAAGAAATATATAAATCACATGTTGTTGCAGGTTATAACGCTATTAAAAAAATTCCGTATTTAGACCCTACTGTAGCATATGGAGTACTGCTGCATCACGAAAGAATGGATGGATCAGGGTATCCTTTGGGGATAAAAGATAATAAAATACCTAGATTTGCCAAAATAATTGCTATTGCGGATTTATTTGATCAAGTAAGCTCAAATAGATATCATAAGCATGTGAAAGGTCCCTTTGATGCTCTAAAGATAATAAAGGACGAAAGCATGACAAAATTGGATACGATGTATTGTAACATGTTCTTAAACCATATTGCTAATTATTATATGGGAGAAATAGTTATGCTTAGCAATAACCAAGAATGTAAAGTTATACAAGTGAATGTCAATGATCTCAGTAAGCCGCTTTTGCTTGACGATAAAGGGTTTTTAGATCTTACAAAAGAAAAAAATCTATATGTTAAGAATTTGATGGTGTAAGGAACACATAACAAGCTTATTTACATATAAAATATATAATAGTGTAAATGAATATTTTCAATCCATACTATTGATTATTTTTGGATTTTATGTAAAACTATAAATAGAATCTGAGTTATAGGTTAATTCCTTTTACTTGGATTGAATCAATAAAAAGATACCTAATTGCAAGGAGCTTTCTAAGCAAAAGGGAGACTTTATCGTATAATGTACTATATAGATGTAGTTTACTATATGTGCATAGCAATAATGCAATGTACTGCATATTTGATAAACCGTCCTTCCTTATATTTGAGGAAGGACTTTTTATTTTGTAAAAAAGGCTCTTATGTAGTTAAAGGAAAAAGAGGTGATAATTTGGAAAAAAGAATTGGTGTAGTTGGAATAATAGTTGAAAATCGTGAAAAAGCCAAGGAAGTAAATGATATTTTACATAAATACGCTAATATAATTGTAGGACGTATGGGAATTCCTTATAAGGAAAGAGAAATATCTATTATTTCTTTAATAGTAGACGGCACTATGGATGAAATAAGTGCTATGACAGGAAAACTTGGAAATTTAACGGATATACAAGTTAAAACAGCGCTTACTGCAAAAAAATAGGAGATGATTTTAGTGGATAATATACTAGTACAAAAAGCGGATTATATTAATGAAGATAAAATAAATGATTTTTTACGGATTGGCGTGGAAAAGGCAAAGGACAAACAATATATAAGAACAATAATAGAAAGAGCTCGAGATGCAAGAGGTCTCAGCATTGAAGAGGTAGCTGCTCTAATAAATGTTGAGGACGATAATCTTTTGGAGGAGATGTACAGTGTTGCAAGAGAGATAAAACAAAAGATATATGGAAACAGAATAGTTATGTTTGCGCCGCTTTATATAAGTGATCATTGTGTCAACGATTGTGTGTACTGCGGTTATAAATGCTCCAATAAGGACAATAATGGAAGAAAAAAACTGGATAAGGAGCAAATTATCCGTGAAGTTGAAATACTTGAAGACTTAGGGCACAAGAGAATTGTGCTTGAGGCAGGAGAAGATCCTGTAAACTGTCCTATTGATTACGTAACCGAGTGTATGGAGACAATATACAGTGTAAAAAAGGATAATGGTTCTATAAGAAGAATAAACGTAAATATTGCGGCTACTACCGTTGAAAATTATTCCAAGTTGAAGAAAGCCGGTATTGGAACTTATATTCTGTTTCAAGAAACATATCATAGAGAAACATATCAAAGGATGCATCCAAGAGGGCCTAAACATGATTATGACTATCATACTACAGCTATGGATAGAGCGATGCAGGGCGGGATTGATGATGTAGGTATCGGTGTGTTGTATGGTTTATATGATTATAAATTTGAAACAGTAGCCATGTTTATGGAAGCAAAGCATCTTGATGATACTTTTGGGGTTGGCCCTCACACAATTTCTGTGCCGAGATTACGTCCGGCAGCTGGAGTTGACAGAAGTAATTTTCCATATTTAGTGAATGATCATGATTTTAAAAAGCTTGTAGCTATAATAAGACTTGCAGTACCCTATACAGGAATGATTATTTCTACAAGGGAAGAATCCGGTTTTAGGGATGAGATAATAGCAGTGGGGATATCTCAAGTTAGTGCAGGTTCAAGTGTTGATGTAGGTGGGTACGAAGAGGAATATGGGAAAAATGTAAAGAAAACTTCAGCTCAATTTGAAGTAAATGATACTAGAACACCTATTGAAATTCTTAAAAAGTTATGTAAGGATGGGTATATCC
>JAEZDX010000288.1 GCA_023417975.1 Bacillota bacterium | reverse complement strand
AGGAGGAACTATAGTAAATGCCCGTGGTTCAGGTATTCATGAAACCAGCACATTATTTTCTATGGCCATCGAGCCGGAAAAAGAGATTGTTATTATCCTAGCTGAAAATGAACTTACAGAAACAGTGGTTTCATCTATTAACAGTAATTTAAAAATATCCGAACCAGGCAATGGTATAATGTTCATTTTGGATGTGAATAAAGCTTACGGCCTATACTAAGACCGTCCAAATTTAAAAACATAATAAAAAACCTCAATAGTTATTTAAAGCTATTGAGGTTTTTACTTATCATTAACGAGTCCTTATTTCTTTTTTTATATAAAACTTATCTATAAGAAGCTGTAAATCTTGAGCCATGGTTGACAATGTTTCACTTGAACCAGCAATTTCCTTCATAGAAGTAAATTGCCCTTTAATTGCGTTTGTGATTAATTCTCCTCTTTGCACAGAGCTTATATTTGTTTTTTCAAAGTCATCCATAGATTTACTGATATGTTCTATTGACGGCAAAATTTCTTGAACACTTAACGATATCTCCTGCCCATTAGCAACCACATACTGTATTTTATTTGTTATATGCCCAAAGGATTCTCCTGCAATGTTTACAGTCTCAATTCCAACTATTATATCCTTTGCCTCACTTTCCATCAATGTTACAGCATCGTCTATTCTAGCTTGATTCTCATGTATTAAGTCTGTTATTTGTTCAGTTGCTCCTTTAGATTGCTCTGCTAACTTACGTACTTCCTCTGCAACTACTGCAAAGCCCCGTCCTGCTTCCCCAGCTCTGGCGGCTTCAATTGCCGCATTTAACGCCAGTAAATTAGTCTGTTCTGCAATAGAATTAATAACTTCAATAATTTCATTGATTTTATCAGAGCTGACTGCCAACTTAGATATGGCATCTTGTACGCGTTTTGTGTTTTCTCCTATGCTGTCCATCTGATTAACAGCCTTTTCTATAGCCTTTTTACCGTCTTCGGCTGTAGTTGCTGTTTCATTTGTTAAGCCGGATGTAACTTCTGTACCTTCAGCTATATGCTGCATTCCTTCTAACACCTGTTTAATTGCTGTAATTGTTTCACTTACAGCAATTTGCTGTTTACTAAAGTCCATCTCATTTTGTGTCATAACTCCTGACACTTGTTCCATATCTTTATTATTTTGTTGAGTTATTGCTGTAAGTTCACCTGATAAAGCTGCTATATGCTCCACCGAAGCTTGCATTTTATTGATAATTAGACTGAAGCTCTCTGTCATATTGTTAAAGGCAGTCTGCACTTTAGCAAGACTGCTCTTTTTATTTACCTCAACCGTTTGGGATAAATCCCCAATAGATACGCTTTCAAACTTCATTGCCATGTCATAAGACGGTTTAATGAATAGCCTGTAATTTTTCATTGCTGAAATAATTGATATTAAAAGTGCAATAATGCCGAAGCTCGTAATAAAAGGAATTGTTATAACTCCCACAATATATCCTATTCCTATACCCCCCAATATAGCTAATGGCACCACCACTAACGCTGTTTGTGCAACATAACCAAACAGTGTCAGCTGCTTTGTCTTTTCCATTTTATCATCACTCCTCCAGAAACTAATGTATTCCATTTTCTATATTCTACTTCTTTCAGCAAAAATCCTGCTAACAGGCATAGTTTTAATTAATTATTTAAACTAAATAAACATTATATTATAATTTCACATTATGTTAAATTTAGAAACTCTTTATACGAAAACAGCAAAATTAATGTTTATGCATAAAAAGAGGCTATTTCAGAAAAAACCAAGTTTAACACTAATTTATTAACATATAGAATCAAACATTTTAAACATGCACCGCTGTGTGACTATAGCTCTGTAGCAAAATAATAGTTGGTGTTAATTTATGGACAAACCCTTCTGTTATGGATATATTATGTCCAAGCTTTCTGTGTTATAGATATTGATAATTGACACTTATAGCTTGTCTAAATTATGCCTACTACTAGTTTCAAACAAAGCCTTAGAGTGAAAATTTCCCATATAGAGCATACATGATTGCGCCATAATATGACATAAAAAGGTATAAAAAATAGGGCTGTCTTTCACGGCGATTTTTAATCACTTGTCGACAGCCCCTTTATATATCTATTTTGCTAACCTGATTACATTCCAAGAGAGATTTGTAAGATTAGCTGTTACAATACCATTTGTATTTTTCGCATCCCCTGCATTGTTTGGTATTACATTGAAAGGATTAGCTTCTGAATTAACAGCATTTACATCATCATTATGCAAAACTACATGCTCTACTACTCTGTAGCCTTCAAAATCTCTAACATCACACTCAAAAGTAAGAGTATCTGTCATATCCTTATTTAAGACAAAAATCGTCAGCTCCTCTTTTTCTTCATTAAATACAGCTGCAGCTTCAAGAACAGGTATATCAGTATAGTTTTTGCTATCATATACCGGTGTTGAAATTATAGGATTTAATGCATAACCTCTTCCAAAGTTTGAAACATGCATAAAAGGATAGAAGATTGTCTGTCTCCAAGCTCCTCCGCCATTAGAGGTCATTATTGGTGCGATAACATTCACTAGCTGAGCAAGACACGCCATTTTTACTCTGTCTGCATGCTTTAAGAAAGTTATGAGCATTCCTCCCACAAGAAGTGCATCCTCAAAGTTATAAATATCTTCAAGCTGTGGCGGAGCTATTGACCATCTTTCTATCTTTTTGTCTGCATCATTGGAATGATACCAAACATTCCACTCATCGAAGGAAAGATTTATTTTCTTCTTTGATCTAGTTTTCGCCTTTACATAATCCGCAGTTGAAATAACAGATTTTATGAATGCATCTAAATCCATAGTCCTTCCTAAAAAGTCTGCTGTATCTTTTTCACGATTTCCATAGTATTGATGCAGAGAGATATAATCCACATGTTCATAGGTATGTTCCAATACAGTGGCTTCCCATTGAGCAAAGGTAGGCATTCCAATACTTGAACTTCCGCACGCAACAAGCTCTATTGTAGGGTCAACCCACTTCATAACCTTGGCTGTTTCACAAGCCAATCTTCCGTATTCTTCTGCGGTTTTGTGCCCTATCTGCCATGGACCATCCATTTCATTGCCCAGACACCAAACTTTAAACTTGTGCGGATCTGCATAACCGTGGGATTTTCTTAAATCACTCCAATAAGTTCCTCCGGGATGATTGCAATATTCAACTAGATTACGGGCAGCATCTGCGCCTCTAGTTCCTAAGTTTACAGCCATCATTACCTCTGTACCGGCTAGTTTTGCCCAATCGGCAAATTCATTTGTGCCTATTTGGTTGGTTTCAATAGTTCCCCAAGCAAGTTCTGTTCTTCTAGGTCTTTTGTCTACAGGACCAACACCATCTTCCCAGTTGTAGCCTGATACAAAATTTCCACCGGGATATCTTACAATGGGTACATTTAATTCGTTAACAAGCTTTAAGACATCCTTTCTAAAGCCAGCTTTATCAGCTTCCGGATGTCCCTGCTCGTAAATACCGCCGTATACAGCACGTCCTAAATGTTCAATGAAGGATCCGTAGATTCTCTTATCTACTTCTCCTATTTTGAAATCCTTATTCAATATCATTTTTGCTTTTTTCAAACTTGACATTTCAAATTACTCCTTTACCTTACAAAATTAATCTATTGTAATAACAACAACAGACATTGGGGGTAATGTAATATTCAATTCATTATCCTTAAGCTCAGCACCATTGAATACTTCAGGCTTCACATCCATTGAGCTTTCAAAGGTATTATGTGCATTCATCTCTGCTGCTTTTAAAATTCTTCCGTTTATTTCTGAGAAATCTCTTCCTCTTAAGCTGCAGCTAATACTTGCACTTTCATTAGGATTTAAATTACACAATGAAATATTAATTCTATTCTTCTCGTCTACTGAAGCCGATGCGCTTATCTGCTGAATAGCTTCATCTTTACAGCGATATTCTCCGCCATCAATAGAGAACTGTAAAAGCTCTGCATCTTGATGCACCTTAAACATATCAAATACATGATAAGTAGGAGTGAGTAGCATTTTTTCTCCTTCAGTAAGAACTACTGCCTGCAGCACATTTATTGTCTGAGCAATGTTTGCCATCTGTACTCTATCGCAATGATTATTAAAGAGATTTAAATGAATACCTGCTACAAGTGCATCTCTCATTGTGTTTTGCTGATAAAGAAAACCAGGATTTGTGCCCGGCTCTACCCCGAACCAAGTTCCCCACTCATCAACAATCAATCCTACCTTTTTCTCCGGATCGTATCTATCCATAATATTGGAGTGTTTAACTACAAGCTCTTCCATGTAAAGTGCATTCTGCAT
>JAEZDX010000161.1 GCA_023417975.1 Bacillota bacterium | reverse complement strand
GAATTTATACTTTGAACTATGCCGAAGTAAGCATTGGAATTTATTTTTGCCTTGAAAATGACATTGCTCGAATTATGAGATGCTTCTATATCCTTATAAGGTTGTGAAAAATGGTCCTCAGCTATTTCTCCGCTGCCGCAATAAGGCATTGAAGCATCTTCGTAGTATACCTTGGTGCCATCCGGTGACCAGGATGCCGATTCTATTGGTTTATCGGTAATAATATTCCGCTCTCTTAAAGTATCGATGAAACTATAATGCAGTAAATAGGATTCGCCTCTGAAGGCTGCTAAGGTTTCATTAGGGTTCCAGCTTACAGAAGTTATAAAAGGAACAAGACTTAAATAATATCTATCACCTGTTTTTAAATCCCAATCTCCTAAATCCATATAAAGGCTGGTACGTCCCTTAATTACCTTTGTGTCGGGTTTATCGGTTCTGGCGGTGGGAACCATGTAAAATATGTGGGTTTTATCTTTTGATACGGTAAGAAGAATAGCATTTTTATCAATTCCATTTTTCGAGGCAGCTTCAGCTAGTTTGCTTTCATAGGCACTCACATCGTAAAACTTATTTTCTATGCCGCCGTCTATGTTGGAAGTGCCATTAGTGCCGGATTTATATGAGGAGTTTTTGTCTATAGTATAAAGTTTGTTATCGCTTATTGAATTCAATTTTACTAATGCAAAGGTCAGAATGGTGAAAAAAACGACTGTGAGTAAAATTAAAACTTTTTTATTCATTTAATTCACTTCCTTTTGAGGAATACATATGGAGATAGAGGTACCTTTTCCAATTTCGCTTTTAATAGCTATGTGACCATTATGCGAGGCTACTATGGATTTAGCAAGGGCAAGTCCAAGGCCCAGACCGCCTTCTTTTCGCGAACGGCTCTTATCCACTCTATAAAAAGGTTCAAGTATTTTTTCGATATGCTCCTTGCTGATGCCACAGCCATAATCCTTAATTGTTATTATACTGTCCATTGAAGTTCTAGAGTAAGAAATTTCAATAATACTTTCATAACAAGAGGCTTTTACAGCGTTATCCAATATGTTGATGAGAACCATTTTGAAGAGAGTTTCATCAACAGTAAAAATATAATCTTCTCCATGACAAATTAGCTTTATATTCTTCTCCTTACACTTTAGTTCTATGGCGTCCATAGAACTTGAAACTATTTTTGAAATGCTGCACTGCATAGGCTTAATAAAGGATGTACGTGTCAATATTAAATCCATTAATGAATTAACCATATTAAGGATTCTATTTCCTTCCGAATTAATAAAGCCGAGCCCTTTGCTAAAGCTGCTTTCGTCATATTTTATTCCTATAAGCAATTCCGAGTAACCGATTATTGAAGTGAGAGGAGTTCTTAGCTCATGAGTAAGATTGTCTATGAAATTCTGTTTGTTTTCAGCTGCCAGCTCTAATAGTTGTATTCTATTTTCAATTTCCTCAGCCATTATATTAAATTGTTGAGAGAGGGTTCCGATCTCATCTTTTGAGCTGATATTTACTCGATCTCCGTAGCTGCCTGAGGATATCTTTTTTACAGCTCCGGTGAGATATTCAATGGGTTTTGTAATAAAACCTCCCAGTATGATTACGAGAAAGGAAATAATGATGAGCCCTATTAAAGAAGCCTGTAAAAATGCGGTATACATACTGTTTTTTTGAATATCTATATATGTTATATCCTTTATTGTGGAGATTGTTAAATAATCGGAATTAAACTCTGCTTTATCCATAATTATTAGGTAATGTTTACCTTCCAATCTTTTAAAAATATACTTGGATGTATCGAGCTCGGACATTTCACTTATGTTATTTGTATAGTTTATTGGGAAGCTGGTAGAAAGTAGTGCCCCATCCTTTGAGTATATTTGAAGAAACAGACTGCTTGAAGAAAACATATTCTTAATATTATCGGCATAGTTTTCAAGCTTTACTGCGCCTTCAGTTGTAGCAATAGTGTTATAGGCAAGATAAACAGTGATATTTTTCTTAATGCCCTGTTCTTCATCTATACTTCTGGAGATTTCGTGTTTAAGCGATGAGTTATAGGAAGAGGCTGTAACTATAACTGCTGCAAGAATTATTGTCATTATATATACACAAAGACAAAGAATATAAATCTTCCATTTAAGTTTCATATCAAATCTCCAATCGATAGCCTATCTTATATACTGTTGTTATCTTTTCCGTAGATAGCTTACTTCTTAATCTTTGCACATGCATATCTACTGTTCGAGTACTTCCTTCATATTCATATTGCCACAATACTTCCAAAAGCTTTTCTCTTGTTATTGCTATACCTTTGTGGTCGATAAAGAAATTTAAAAGTTCAAATTCTTTTGGAGTAAGTTCAATTTCCTGTCCGTTTTTTAATACCTTTCTTTCTTCCACATGGACTTCTATGTTATCAAACCCTTTTACACCATTAAATTTACCGCACCTTCTTAGCAAAGCATTAATTCTAGCAATTATTTCTAAGCCCTCAAAAGGCTTTGTTATGTAATCATCTGCACCTAAATTCAAACCTTTTACCATATTGCTTAGTCCTGTTTTTGCAGTGAGTATAATAACAGGTATATTTCTTGAACTTATATGGGGGAGAAGCTCGTAACCATCCATTTGAGGCATCATAATATCGAGTAATATCAAATCGGGAGTGCTGTTACATAGGCATTGAAGTCCTTCTTTGCCGTCACAGGCTTCAATACAAGTATGCCCTGCTAAGGAAAGGTGCATTTTAATTAATTCTCTTATAGGTTCTTCGTCTTCTATTATTAGTATATCTGCCATTGTAATCTTCCCTTCTGAAAATATTGTTATAGCTATGGGTGAATAATATGTCCAACTTATGGTGCTGTACTTTGGCCAGGCCAATCAAAAACTAGAGATTTCATTACAGCGATACTTTCTCTAAAGTAATATACTGGAGTTATATAAGGATGAACGGGGGCAGACCAACAGTAAATATCGTCAAAGCCCACCCTTTTTGATAAGGTTTTGGAACGATACATGTGAAAGTTACTTGTAACTAAAGTAATATTTTTGCCGCCTCCATACTTTTCCACAAGCTTTTTAGTAAATTCCAGATTTTCTAAAGTACTTTTAGAACGATTTTCTTCAATAATTCTATCTTCAGCTATTCCGTTACTAATTAAATAAGCTTTCATGGCTTCAGCTTCCGAAATAGTTTCTCCCGGTCCTTGACCGCCCGACACAATTATTTTTACTTTGTCCGGAAGTTTACTTATTAAATTTAGACTTTCATTAAGTCTATAAGTAAGAATTTGAGAAGGTTTATCTCCGTTTAAGCCTGCTCCTAATATAACCACATAGTCAGGTACAGCGGTATCTTGTTTGTGAGAATAATTAATTAATACTCCAGTAACAGCTATGAAGGAGACAAGCGTTAATATAATTAATACGTGAAAAACTATGAAAATCCTTTTTAATATTTTACTTTTTATTTCTTTGGTAAATTTAAGGTTAAGTATACCTATGCCGCAGCAACATAAGCCTATGAGCAGCATATACTTCCAAAAGGTAACGTTCCAGCTCTTTAAGCTTAAACCGTAGATTGCAGAAAGAATGCCGAAAGCCATAAACAATAAACTGCACAGCTTAGAAAAGTTTTTTCTCATGAATTCACCCCCTTACTATTATGGATGTCACTATATTTCATGCCGCATTTATATATTACTTTGGCAATATATAAGATGAATATTGTAGTTGTAAAAGAGTTGTAAAAAGTGTAGGAACCATTGGAAATTTAGGAGAATATAATAAATAGCGACAAGACAGGCAGTGAATTAAATAAATGTTTTAGTAAGGAGATAGAGATGCATATTGTAGATTGGATTTTTTTAGTGTTTGCGATACTCATATTTTTCAGAATGTTATTCAGATACGTAGCAGCCCGCTCAATAGCAAGAAAGGGAGAAGTTATATGCAGAGTGTATAATTTTATCGGTTCCTGTGGAGGAATTCTGGTGATATTAGGTATATATCTGCTCATTAGGTATAATTATTTCTATGATATAGGCTTTGATAATAATTTAAGATTAAATACGTACAGTTCTGTTTGCATCTTGTTAGGAATATCCATTTATGACTATAATGTAATTATGGACAGCGGAATAATAATCAGAGGAAGAACCTTAAGATGGGCAGATATAAAAACATGGTATTGGCGTGGAGAGGAGTATATTGCCTTTGAATATATGGATAAGGACAGTAAGACAGGTACTTTGGTACCATCTAGGGTAGACATGCTGATACCTAAAAGACAAACATTGGATATTGAAGCTGTTTTAAAACAGTATGCGCAAGTAAGCTTTAAGGATAATATCAATTGAAGGAAATATAGTGTGCTAATTTGTGTAATACCGGATGGCTTTCAGTATGATTTGATTATCAGTTAGCCATCCCAATACACTAAGGACTAACGGGACAAACAGGTGGAAGTAAAAGATAAGGCTTTACTAAGGCCTTTTTTTTCGTGAGGAGAAATATGTTATAATTTGAAGTGTAAGGAAAGGGTGATAGTGAGAATGAAGGATAATGTAAATATTCTGGTGGTAGAAGATGATGTGGACATAAACAACTTGCTATTTAGAGTGTTGAGTAATGAAGGATATAATGTAAGATGTGCTTATTCGGGCTCTGAAGCAAAAATGTGCGTTGAACAATATGATTTTCAATTGGTATTACTTGATTTAATGCTGCCGGGTATAAGCGGAGAAGCACTGCTGGAGGAAATAAGAAAAATCAAAACCATGCCCATTATGGTCATTTCCGCAAAAGCCGGCCAGGATACAAAGATAGACGTTCTAAAATTGGGTGCAGATGACTTTGTGGCAAAGCCTTTTGATGTTAAAGAGGTGATAGCAAGAGTTGAAGCTCAATTAAGGCGGTATATGGTTTTTTCAGGTTCTAAGGAACAGAAAGAAATTTTAACACATAAAGCCTTAAGTTTGAATAAAAAGACCATGGAGGTAGAAGCCAATGGACAGCAGATACCTATAACGGCGAGAGAATATGCAATATTGGAGCTTTTATTGACTAATCCAAATAAGGTTTTTACAAAGGCCAATTTGTTCAGACACGCATGGCAGGATGAATACCTGGGAGATGATAATACTATAAATGTTCATATGAGCAATCTGCGTTCAAAGATACATAAGGCTGACCCTGATAATGAATATATTAAAACTGTATGGGGCATAGGCTTTAAACTAAGCGATAAAGCTTAAGACTTTTTTAAGTTTTACTTTAAAGTTTCTTGTAACTTTTATATTAATATATAAGTATACAAGAAAAGGAGGTAGAAACAATTGACTGATTCGGTTATTAATACAAGAAATTTGACTAAACGGTATCGCAATAATACCG
>JAEZDX010000100.1 GCA_023417975.1 Bacillota bacterium | reverse complement strand
ATCCAAAGCTCCCGTTGGTTCATCCGCAAGTATGACAGCAGGCTTATTAATTATAGCTCTTGCTGCTGCAGTTCTCTGCTTCTGCCCTCCTGAGATTTCAAAAGGATACTTATTTAAAATATCCTCTATGCCTAACCTATGGGCTACTTCCTTCAATCTTTCATCTATTACACTTAATTTAACCTTTGAAAGTGACAAGGGCAAAACTACATTCTCTCTTACAGTTAAGGTATCCAAAAGATTAAAATCTTGAAAAATAAATCCAAGCTTATTTCTTCTGAAAACAGAAAGATTGTCTTCATTCATTTTCACAATGTCTTCTCCGCCGATTGTAACTGTGCCGCCACTTGGCTTATCAATTGTGGCAATTATATTTAATAATGTTGTCTTCCCTGCACCGGAAGGCCCCATAATTCCTACAAATTCGCCTTCCTTAATATTTAGGTCAATACTGTGAAGTGCAGTATACACATTTCCTCTTGAGCCATATACCTTCTTTAAATTTTTAGCTGTTAATACTTCCTTCATTTTTAACCTCCGCTTTATAGTAAAATATTTAACTACAAAACTATTGTATAAAATATGGCCCTATTAATCCATTTTTTCATCTTACAAAACCACATCTATTCCTTACATTTTTGTCACATACGACTTAAACTTTAATAAAAAAAGAACCATAATAGGTTCCTCTTTTAATGCTGCATTTTATTTATAAAACAAAAGTGGCTGCAGCCACTTTTAGAATACAATCTTATTTCTTTATTTCTTGCTTACCGGTTACTTTACTTTTATCATCCATCTTGAATGTAGCTTTAGCATCATCATTAGTAAAATATATGTTTCCGTCAACAGTTGCACCAATTAACTGAAAATTCTTAGCCGCTACATATAAATCGCCTTTAAAGGTACCGTACCATATTGCACAGTCAGGACTGTTAATTGTCATTTTAGGAGCTGTTAAGGTGTATTTGGCTGTTACATTACGTTTATCATCCTGAGCATAGAAAGCCAGTTTACGCTGAGATACAGGCGGCTGCTTGTTATTCTTAAACTCCCCGTCAACTGTAAGTTCCTTATTAATAGTTAAATCGTTTAATATTGCTATAATCCATGTACCGCCTCTGCTTATAGCCTCAACAAATGCATCTCCGCTCTTTACAAGTGAAGCTGAGGTTGTGGCATCAGGTGTTGTAGTTTTTGGTGTACCTGTAGGTGTTACTGTTGCAGTTGGGCTTGGAGATGCCTGCTGATTTGGCTGATTTTCTGTTTTCTTACATCCCGGTAATAATGTAACACACAGAAGCATTGTAATTACTATTGCTTTTATTTTCATAAAAAACCTCCTTAAACAAGAATTTTAAACATCAATTACATTATTACCACTATAGTAAAATTCATGTATGTTTTTGTTATTTTAATGTCTTATTATTTCGCAACCTGAAAATACTCTGTAAGCTTCGGAAATACAATAGCTACTTTTGTGTATTCACCATATTTTGATTCAATAGCTATATCGTGTCCAAGCTTCTGAGCCAGTTTCTTTGAAAGATAAAGTCCTATACCTGTGGATTTATAGTTTTCTCTTCCGTTATATCCTGTAAAGCCTTTATTAAACACCCTATTAATGTCTTCCGGCTTAATTCCAACTCCAGTATCTTCAATAATAAGCTTCTTAACCTTGTCTTCAACCAAACCGTATATTTTTATGTTTCCGTCCTGCGGAGTATATTTTAATGCGTTTGACAAGATCTGATCAAAAATGAAGGAAAGCCACTTCTTGTCAGTTGTAACTTCTAAAGCAATGTCATTGATTTCTACATTTATCCTTTTATTTATAAAAGTTTTGGCATGCTTTTTTATGGCTTCCTTAACCAATCTTTCCAATTCAACTTCATTAATAAGATAGTCTTTTGAAAATTCATCAGCTTTTGAGTAGTAAAGTGCCTGCTCTATATAGTTATCTATTTTATCTACCTCTTCTTCAAGACTGTATAATGTTTCCTTGTTGGGAGTACTTATGCTGCTTTCAATTAATAGTCTGCTAACGGATATGGGATTTTTTACTTCATGTACCCAGCGGGTTATAAACTCTTCATAATCCTTCTTTTGTTGATGCATCGCCTGCAGCTTTAAGCTTTCTTCATTATGCAGCGCTAATAGCACCTCATAAATAAGTGCTTGTTCATGGTTCCTTGGCTTCGGAAGGCGATTTATTATTTCATCTCTTCTATATTCTATAATTTGGGACAGACTTTTATAATAACGTCTATAGTAGGCATATGAGGCTATTAAATAAAGTGTAAAAAAAGAAAAGGAAACCAGATTAATATACACTATGCTTGCAGCACTGACCCTTGCAAAACTATCCAGGCGCATTACCATTGATATAAAAAGCATCAATAATGTAAAACAAAATACAGATACCTTTTTGTCAGCTAAAAATTTTATTAATGTCATAGCACTACATACCCCTGACCTTTCTTCGTCTGAATGTAATCAGCCAAGCCCAAATCCTCTAGCTTTTTTCTCAATCGATTTATGTTTACAGTTAAAGTATTGTCATCTATGAAGCTTTCATCCTCCCAAAGTGCTCTCATAATTCTGTCTCTGCTTACAATTTCCCCGTTCTCTTTCATAAGGGTATAAAGAATCTTAAACTCGTTTTTTGTAAGCTCTGCTTTTTCGTCCTGAAATATGATAGAACTGTTCTTAAGGTTAAGTACCGCGCCTCTGTGCTCAATTATATTTGAGAGAGCATTTGTATAATTATAGGTTCTCCTTAACAGTGCATTTATCTTTGCCATTAAAACCTCCAGAGAAAAAGGCTTTTGTATAAAGTCATCTCCACCCATGTTCACTGCCATAATTATGTCCATATTTGTGTTCCTCGAAGATATAAATATTATAGGAACCTTTGAAATTTCTCTTATTTTACCGCACCAATAAAAACCATCATAGGCGGTAAGATTTATATCCATTAAAACAAGGTGAGGCTCATATTTTACAAAATCATCAAATACACTGTTAAAGTCTTGTACATAATACCCTTGAAAGCCCCATCTTATTAAGCTTTCCAAAACTATTCCCCTCATTTTTTCATCATCTTCCACTATCATAATTTTAAACATAACATTTTTATCCTTTCGACGGCCTAATTTATACTTTTCAGTATCTAATCATTTTTAAGACTATTATAATACCAAATATAATAAATGTAGATAGCATTAATTGCAACATGTACCCATATTCTTGCTTTTAATGGAGAAAATAGGTGAATACTTTTGTATACAAGCAAAACATTAAGCAACAATATTCGTCAGTTCACATATATTATTAGTAGGATGTAGTCTTTTAATAGTAAAGGAGGAATGAAGATTGTTGAATTTTCGTGATGTGTCTCCAATAAATGGATTTGACTATACAAACCTCATTAATGCACGACAAAATAATTATGCCTGGTCCATGAGTGAATTGGATAACTATATCTACGTAGGTACAGGAAGAAATATATTGGTTAATATTATACGATCTATTGAACCTGCTACTCAGCTTCCTGCGTTAATAAACCCAGGTCCTATAGATAACCTTGCCGAAATATGGAGGTATAGAAAAGACGGTGCCTTCCCTTGGGAAAGAGTATATAAAGCTCCTGTAGGCTCAGGAATTACCGGATTTAGATATATGATTGAAACCTCTCCTATAGGCGGCGGTCCGAGCTTATTTGCGGCAACCTTTGGACAAAGAGTACAAATACTAAAGTCAACTAACGGTGTCAATTGGTTTATACTTCCGGACACGGTGCTGCAGGGTACCTCTTCAAGAGCTATGGTTGTACAGGCGGGTAGAATTTATGTAGCAACAATTGATGAAGCTAATCCGTCTCCTACACCGCAGCTATACAGCAGCCGAGATCCTGAATTCTTCCCATGGCAGCCAGTTATTGACCCAACTGCTCCAGGTTTTATACCAAGCCAAAACCCAACGGGTGCCATAAGCAACATGATAGTATTTAACAATAGAATTTATCTCGGAACCAGTACTCCTAATGGCGCTCAAGTATGGAGAACAAACGGTCCTGAACCTAGGTTAAATGACTGGACTCTCATAGTTGATAACGGCTTTGGGGATCCTGCAAATGTGTATACCTTAGCTATGGGTATATTTAAGGATTATCTTTATGTAAGCGGAACAAAACGTCTGCCGCTGTCTTGGTTAGTTCCAAGAGGCTGCGATATAATAAGAATCGACAAACAGGATAGGTGGCAAGTAGTTGTAGGCGGAAGCCTATTACCGCCTCTAAATCCATCGGATGGACAATTAAGAAGTCTTTCCGGACTTCGTTCAGGTTTTAATAATCCTTTCAATGTGTATGGCTGGCAAATAGAAGAGTTCCAAGGGAAGCTGCTTATCAGTACTTTTGATGACTCCAGCAATATGCAAGTAATACTGGATACTCTGCTGGCTAACAGAGCTGCCTTAAATCAATTGATAGGTGAGGCTACAACAACCCTGCTTATTGGAATATACACAGCAATAGTAGAAATATTGAAAGCTATAAAATACCCTATAGGGTTTGATCTCTATATTTCTAAAGATGGTGTTCATTTTAACTATGTATTCCTTAACGGACTTTGTAATCCAAACAACTACGGCGGAAGAATTCTTTATGTTGACAGCCGTGAAAGATTATATCTTGGAACAGCAAATCCGTTCCAAGGCTGCGAGGTTTGGAAGAGCTTCGACATTAATAACTGCAGCTCAAAAGGCTGTGATGAATCTCATTACGCCGGCTTAGCTCAAATAAGAGATATTATAAATGAAAACTTCAGTATTCTCAGCGCAAATATGCCTATAGTTCAGCAATTTATACCTCAAACCTTATACCATAAATTCATCAATGACAATGGTCTATAACTCATAGCCTTCTATTATATAAATTAATGCGGCCCTGTCTCTTTTGGTGCATTAAGCCTCCAAAAGAGATAGGGCCGCATTTTCTTCTAATTTATACAGTTTACAAAAGACAAATTAAGCCTTTATTTATCTGAAAAGATACTTCTCCTGTTTAAATCAGGCTTTTCAAATTTTACTGTAATTAATAATTCTTCCACAGCGGATAAAAATACAACCGTCAGTATTACCCATAATATAAGCTTACTATTAAAGAATAAAAAGCTTAAAGGAATACAGAATATTAAAAGTCCGGACAGCTTATTTGATGCAGTGTGGATAAAAACAAACTTCTTATATTTTATCTTTGTCATTATTATATTTGCTGCCCTCACTAAGGCTACTAAAATAATTGCAGTTAAATATTGAACTTGAAAAATTGCAGGAAATATTATTATGAATACAAACACCAATATAAAGTAAAATAAAAGATCCGCAGCAGAGTCAAGCTTTGCACCTAACTCACTCTCGTAACCTAACCTTCGTGCCATATATCCGTCAAGTATGTCAGATAACCCAACTGTTATATAAATAATTGTAAAGAAAACATGATTATTTACAACCGGAATAAGTATAAGAGACAATATAATTCTCAGCACAGAAAGTGTATTAGGTATATACTTAACCATAGCCTCAGCCTCCCTCATCATGAATTATAGAAATGTTACTTTTATTTAGCCCATTAACTTTTTAAGCAATTTGAATTTGCCCTTATAAGGAGGATACCTAAGCTTAATATCAATAGCAAAGGATTTTTTCAAAACGCTCTTTTTATGTGTAAAGGTATCGAAGCTCCATTTTCCGTGATAGCCTCCCATACCGCTTTCTCCCACTCCCCCAAAGGGCATATAGGAGGTAACAAGATGTACAAGGGTATCATTTACACAGCCGCCGCCAAAGGAAATACTGCTTATTACCCGCTTTTCTATCTCTTTACTGTTAGTAAAAACATATAATGCCAAAGGTTTTGGACGGCTATTCACCGCTTGTATTACTTCCTTTATATCACTAAACTCTATCACCGGAAGAATAGGTCCGAAGATTTCCTCCTGCATGACAACATCTTCCCAACTCACTTCATCTAAAATAGTAGGTGATATTTGCATTGATATATCA
>JAEZDX010000003.1 GCA_023417975.1 Bacillota bacterium | reverse complement strand
TATAATCCTAATACAAAAGTTTTTTATGAGAAATTAGGGTACAAGTATGTGGGAACAATTCCTAGCCTTTACCGTAAAGGTATTGACGAGTACTTAATGATGAAGGTATATGAATAATGAGATGTTTCATACGTTAATATATATTCAAAGTTGAATATCGTTCAAGTTTTCTTTACTTAAACTCAACTCCCTCTCCATTGTTAGAACATTAATTTGGCTTTATAATGAATTTAACAAAGGCCTTTGAATTTTAATAATTGAAGGAAGGTATTTTAATTGGACGGTTTGAATATTGGAGAAACAATTTTAAGATTAAGAAAACAAAGAAATTTTACACAAGAGCAGTTGGCTTCAATGGTTGGAGTCTCCGCAGGTGCTGTGAGCAAATGGGAAAACGGAAACTCTACGCCGGATATTTCGCTGCTAGCTCCTTTGGCTAGGGCATTGAATACATCTTTGGATACTCTGCTGTGTTTTCAGCCACAGCTTTCAGATGGAGAGGTTTCTGAAATAAAACAGCAATTAATAAAAACCTTTTTACATGAAGGCTATGGTGCAGGAGAATCAAAGTGTTTAAAGTATTTAAATGAATATGCAAATAATCTTCGGCTTAAGTATGAAGTTTCAGCTTTAATTTATGTGTATTTGATGATGGCAGAGGAACCTACGGAAGAATTTATAAAGTCAAAGAGGCTGTATTGTTTAGCCTTGCTTCAGCAGGTAGCTGAAAGCCGGGATCCTAAGTATACTCCAATGGCTCTTTTCAGCATAGCACAAATTCAGATGGAAATGGGAGATTATGATGAAAGTGAAAAAGCGCTTAAGCAGCTTCCATTGTATCCCATAGACCCGGCTATACTTTATATGGATCTCTATATGAAACAAGAAAAAGACAATGAAACAATGAAGCTGTGCAGCGGTAAATTATTTAATTATATAAATCACAGCTGCACCATACTTATAATGTTAGCCAGGGTTTCAAAAAAAGCACAAAATTATAATAAAGCTGAGCTTTACCTGGATGCATGCTACAAGCTGCAAGAAACCTTTAAAATGGGCATGGGTTCAGCCTCATATAACTATTGTAGACTATATATTGATATGGATCAAAAAGAAGTTGCAGCACGATGGTTTAAAACTTATGTGGAAGAAGTGACAACTGCACAATATGATCATCATAGAAATCCTTATTTTGAAGAGATTAAACTGGAAGTTAACCCTGAGGAACAGAAAATCATAAGGAAAAAACTGTTGCAAGTAATCATAGCTGAAGAGGAATTTAAAGTTTTATCGGGAATAGAAGACTATGAAGAGGCTATAAATACAGTAAAAGAGGCAATTCAAAATATATAAGTTATAAAGATGTTTGAGTCTAACATTATTACAAATGTAAGCTCATACATCTTTATTTAGTTTATAGATACATGGAGCTAAAATCTATGTTATAATTTTTACCATAAGTAAAATAGCAATCATACGATATGTGAAGCTAAACGAGGAGAAGATGATGATATGAATATGGATAGAAAAAAGGCAATACTGTATCTTGCTGCTGCTGCTGTGTTGTGGAGTACCGGCGGGCTTTTTATAAAGCTGATAGACTGGAATCCAATGGCTATAGCAGGGGCAAGAAGTGGTATAGCAGCCATAATTATGCTTATTTATTTGAGAAGACCAGTAAAAGTTTTTGAAAAGACTAAACTGATTGGTGCCTTTACTTATGCAGCCGTTGTAATATTGTTTGTAGTAGCTAACAAGCTGACAACCTCTGCCAATGCAATTTTGCTCCAATACACTGCACCAATTTGGGTCATAGTATTTTCCAAGTTCTTTTTAAAAGAAAAGAGTGAAAAAAGAGATATAGTTTCCATTATCATAGTTATGGCAGGTATGATATTGTTTTTTGTAGGTGATTTAAAAAGCGGAAATTTAATTGGAAATATAATAGCAGTTTTAAGCGGTGTTGCAATGGCTGGAATGGTTATATTTCTAAAGTTGCAGAAGGATGGTTCTCAAGTTGAAATGACGCTTATCGGAAATGTAGTGACCTTCTTGATTGGACTACCCTTTTTCTTTATATCTCCTCTAAGTTTAAAAAGTGCAGCTGGGTTAATGGCTCTTGGTATATTTCAATTAGGTTTTTCCTACATATTATATGGTACAGCGATTAAATATGTATCCTCAGTAGAAGCAATTATAATACCTGTGTTAGAACCGCTGCTTAACCCGGTTTGGGTATTTTTATTCACTGGTGAAGCACCAGGTATTTTTGCTCTTATTGGTGGGGTTATAGTAGTAGTTACTATAATCGGAAGAGAAATTCATAGACAATCAAATAGCGTGAAAGAGGATGAGGCAGAACTAAAAATTAGTTGACGGCTTATTTTCTATTATGTAAAGGAGAGAGTAAAATATGACTATTCCGGATTCAAGCAAAGTATATCTAAGGATAAATGATCACCAAACCATATATCTTAAAAATGCAATTACTAGAAGTTATAAACTGGCTTAGGCTTGAAAAAAATAATTTGTAGGGGGATAAGATTTTGGATAGCACTGTTTTTATACAAAAATACATGAAAAGAATTGGGCTGAATATAGAGCTGTTGCCCAATATAGAAACATTAAGATACATACACAGACAACATCTTTTAAACATTCCTTTTGAGAATCTCGATATTATGAATAATAAGAGTATAGAGTTTGATAATGACAAATTGAGCTCTAAAATTTTAGATCAAAACCGAGGGGGAATTTGTTATGAACTAAACGGTTTGCTATATGAGCTTCTCAGCTGCAT
>JAEZDX010000269.1 GCA_023417975.1 Bacillota bacterium | reverse complement strand
ATCTTATCCATTAGCACCTCCAAGAAACTAGTTTATTTACTTTGAAAAACTATTAGTTTTTTAAAGTTTAGCTAATTATCTCAAAAATCCGTATTAAATATTAGGTACGTATGGACTATCGTTTACGAGTATTGCAGTAGGCTCATAAAAATAAGCGGTTTGTGCAGAATATCATACATAACCGCTTACTAACTTCATATTAATCTTTTGATTTCATTCCTAGTATCACTTTCAGATTGTTGTTCAACGGATATTCCTGCTCTCTCGGCAATATATTTTCCTGGAACTTTCCTAAACTTATCGATTCAGAAACATTATTAACATAATCTGTGATGTCGTGGATATTAGCAATCCACTTATTAACATAATTCTCAACCATACTTCCCCTAAGTCCTAATTGTATAGCACGTCTATTTAATGGATTACCGCATATATCTCTATCAGGGTCCCATTGGCACCTAACTTCTGATACTTTAAGTCTAGATTGCCAATCTTCGTAAGACACATATATTCCTTCCTTAAAAGTAGACAAAACCGCATTTTCAATAATTTTTTCGAATCCTTCTCTTTTTATATCAATGGCTAATATTCGCTCTTGACCATCTTTTTTTGCCCAACCAGACCTGTACATCATCCATAAAAATGACGGTTTAATCCAAGTCATCCTGTCCATCTTAAAGAGCGGTCCAAATGTGCCTAACTTTATAGCTTCATTTGTTATGCTTTCATTATATGCCTGATATACTCTAATTGTTTTTTCATTATACAAGGCTCGTATCTCTTTAGTTTGTAATATGCCATTAGAGTCATAATTATTTTTCATAACAACCCTTCTCCAATATAATAGTGTAAGTATTAAGGAAAATAATATTTGCCTTAATACTTACCTACATACTTCTTAATTCTTTCGTTCTAATTGTTTTTTAGCATTCTCTACTATAATTTCATTTTCTGAATTTAATAGTTTCTTTAAATATTCTTTTGCTTCTTCATTTCCGATATCACCTAATGCCCATATACATTTTACAGCTAAAGCATAACTATCATCATATTCCAAATAACTGTACTTTTTATTTACAGCGTTATATAAATAATCTACGCTTTTTGGTGATTTTAACCTTTGCAATAACATCGCAATATTTTCATGTTGCTCATGCCAATCACAGAGAATAAGATTATTTAACACATCTAAATAATTTTCACTAAACAACTCATACGTAAAAATAAGATATAATGCTATCTCGATGTTAACATCAGAATGTTGTTTATATGCAAAATTAAGCATTTCAAATAATTCATTACCTAAATCTTCGGACTTAACTTTTATTAATTCTAAGAACTGTTCCTTTGATGTAGTTCCAAATATTAATTTATCTAAGTCTTGTTCATCTATACTTGTCATTTAATTTCCACCTACTCTCATAAATCTATCAATATTTGAGTTGAAAATTTCTAACCCCTTCCCTTTTCCTAGTCCAATGTTAATTTGGTTACCTTCTGCTTTAAATAAGGTGAAGTTTTCATTCCAACCTTTTACACCACTAACTGAATTCATATTAGGATATACTTTTTTAGTTAGCATTGCATTATTCCTAAGTCCGATGTTTTCTAGCTGACTTGTTGTCCCTGGTTTTAATTTAAATTCTACCGTTACTCCCTTATAATTATCTGAAAATGCTTTCGTAGGAGATATAAATCCAAAAGCATCATTTTTTGTTTTTACCTTATGTTGATTAGCTCCTTCATTGTGATCATAAGTTACAGCCTCTGTTAGATTTTTACCTGAATCTTTAATATTTATTAGGAAGTTTTGCGCATCATATTCATAATTAGCTACAATATTGCCTTCACAATCAGTTGCACTTGTCAGTAAGTTGTTTGTATATGAATATGTAACAAGTCGTGTCACCACTCCATTTACTTTTTCAGAAATAGTTTTGATTAAATTATTTTCATATCCTATAGTATATGAGATTCCAGTCTCACCCAATAAAATAGTATCAATTTTCCCAGCAGTATCATAATTAATAGTTACTTTATTTCCGTTACGATCTACTATTGATACAAGCATACCCGAAGTATTAAAGTTCATAATTTTTTGTGTCTTTGTAATTAGTTTATAGGTTCCATCTGAGTTTTTAATAAGTTTATTTCTAGAATCATAAGCAGTGAATGTTCCATCATTATTAGTTTTAAAGGTTTGAACACTTCCATCCGGCAATTTAACTATTTTAGCAGTTGGAGTGGTAGAGTTTGGATAATCTTTAATATTTCCCTGAAAGTTAAATCTCCATCCACGGCCCATAGCATTACTTGAATCATTATCTTTCGAGTTGTATGTTCTACCTAGTTTGATATCAAATATGTCAGAAGCACTAGCTATATCTATACACGTTTTTGAAAAATTACCATTAGCAGGGCTTACACCTTCTTCACCATAATGTTTTTCATCTTTGTATAATGCATAATTTATATAATCTGTGAGCTCCTGCCCAAGATCCACCCAGCTCTCCTTACTCGAAAATGGTAAGTAATTGATATCCATCCCAACACGATCACCTTCACCTAACCACTTTGCTTGCTGGCTATCGTAAATTGACGGTCCACTACTAGCACCCCAATAATTCATAGTTGCATCTATCTTTTCATTTGATCCATTAAATAATCCTGTATAAGAGCTATTTTTACTCGTATTATTATTCTGAAATGTATTACTGACTATAGTAGGTTTGTCGCTTCCGCTAAAATAAACACCAATTCCATATAAATTTTTAATGGTTGAATTTATAATAGTAATCTTATCAAATGCATTCACACCATTTTTACCGGAGTTCAATATTTGTGAACCAATAATTTTTCCAACCTTACAATTATATACTCCATTTCCCTTGGATCCATCTACTTTAGAATTAATTAGGTCTAAATTTCCGAAAGATACAATTCCATCATGTAAAGAGTTTACTATTTCACAATTAACCAATGATGCACTGCTTTTTTCTGTACACAAGTATATTATTGAATCTGTACCTTGCTCTATATCGTATCCACCATTTCTTGCATACATATAATAAGCTGTTATTATTCCGTCTACTACATCAATAGTACCGAAGTTATTATCTTTAGCAGCTTCGCTAGTGGGTGCATTAGTATGTAACAATTTGTAGGCTGCATCATTTATTGATGTAAATATAATAGGACTTGAACTTGTTCCTTGTGCATTTAATCTTCCGTTTACATGTATAGAACCCCTTAAATGATAAATTACACCTGGATTTACTGTTAATATTGTCCCATCCTGAATATTTAATAAATCATTAGTTAAGTATCGGTTATATCCTTTAGGAATTGTCAAATTATGTTTTACATTTCCTTCAAGAATAATAGCATCATAATTATTTCCACTTAAATAATTTTTTAAAGTACTATCATTAGAATTTAACGTTGAAAGATAATTATCTAACATTATTCCATCTGTATATATATAAATAGGACCACTGTTTATAGCTGTTCTATTCTTATCAGTTCCAGTAATGGTGTTTTTGATAATATTAACTAAGCCTATACCACTATTCTCAATTCGTATCCCATTATTTATACTACTATCTATCTTATTATTTTCTATGAGCAACTTACCAACATATCCATTATTAAGGTCAACATCAATACCAAATTTATTTCTATTTATTTCAAGATTATCTTTTATAGTTATATTTGCAGCAGTTGGAATATTACTGAATAAATATATACCATTAAAATTATCATTTATTTTATTTTGCTGTACAATCAAAGTTCCAGAGCAATTTCTTGCTAAAATTCCAAAACATTTTGAAATAGTACATTTTTCAATAGTTATATTTTGAGCTGACTCAAGTAAAATTCCCCCGCTAATTCCTGTAGGGTAATCAGTTATAGTTTGAATTGTAGAATTAGATAAGTTCATAGCACCTTTTACATAAATATGTGTATTAAATCCTCCTTTAAAACTCATATTTATATAGTTTGCAATAAATTTACCAGTTTCCTTTACTTCTATTCCAGTGAATGTATAATTATTATCGTTTGTAACACCTCCATCTTCAGAATAGCTAATAGTTATAGGACTTGCACTGCTACCCGAAGCGTTCAATGTACCATAAACATTAATACCATTGGTTAATGCTGCATATTTTTGAAATATAACTTTTGCTCCGGGCTCAATGGTAAGTGTAACATTTTGGTTGATGATCAATTCACCAGGAATATAATGAGGCCCATCAGCTGCTGTCCATTTAGTGTCCTGACTTATAAAATTTTTAATTATCCCTTCTTCGCTTCCAATACTAATATAGATGGATTGTGCGTTTCTCCCAATCAATCCGCTAGTCTCACCATTTGAGCATATTGCTTCCGATGAAGTCATATCTGATCTTAATATTTTATACTTAATGTAATAACCTTTAAATATTGCATCATTTGTATCAACCAGTTGTATTTGGACCTGTTGTATTGCCTTACCAACAATTCCTGTTTGAGCACCATCATACACATAAGGTTGCCAGCCTGTTCCCTCCACATATGCTCTGTATTTTATTCTCATTCCTGTAGGCGCATTACTTAGAGTAAGCTTTATAGCTTGAAGCGTATCGCCATATGTTTGTGGTTCTACATAACTATCATAAGACTATTGTGTCAACCATCCTGCATTTTTAAAATTACCTGTTAATGTAAATGCAATGGGAGTCGATGTTGCCACCTGGGTTGCAGCTAGTTTGGAACTTTCATCATTTTTCACTAAAGAAGATGAAACAATATTACTACTATTTTGAGGTTGGCTAGTAACTATATTGCTCCATTCACTTTGCTGATTACCGGAAATTGCTTTAACTTTATAAGTATGTTCTATATTGTCATTTTCACCCCAATGATAGTATGAATTATTTTCATCAACCTTTATTATTTTTCCATCGATTTCAAGCTCGTACTCTGTTGCACCTGGAATCTTCGACCACTTAATGAATCTGCATCCCATTCCTTCATTTGTTAAAGAAGTAATTACGGGATTTCCCAATTGTTTATTCTGTTTAGTCTTTTGAGTGTATTTTTCTTTCTCATTCAATTGATCCAACTTTATTTTTCCACTAGGATCAATCTTATCTTGACTTTTGGTTGTTTTCGGAATTTCACTTTTCTCAATTACCCCTAAAATATCTGATAAAAAATTTGTATTGATATTAACGTCGATATCAATATACTCCTTGGCAGCAGCCAACACATCAGTACTTTGTACGAACAAAAAAAAGAAGAGTAGCAATATACTCACTATTCTAGTGTTTTTTTCTTCATTTTTTACCTCCTTTATGATTTTAATGCAGAGTATTATATTCGACATGATATATATTTATCCTTCAACATTTTTGTTATTTTATCATTTTATATATATTTTGTTTATATTAGGTAAACAATAAGTCTTTTTTTGTTGTTTGTTTAATTTCACATTATTTAATCAATGAGTTAAGAGGCACAAACATTGCTATTGCTACTTATCGCTTTGCCCCCTATATGACCTTGCAGGTATTTTACTCTACCGGCAGTTATCCTCTTTCACTTGTGCTTATTGTTTCTGTACTCTTTATTAAAAAATATAAAAAGGTATGCTATAAGCTGCATAATTAATTTCAGAGTGTCTTACAATAGTTGTCCACTGCACTAAGTGCATTTCATGTTAGTCTTATTATTTAAAATAATCATTTTATTATATATTATGGCTAGTCAATTTTAATATATAATATACTAAAAGTACAAAGTCCTATACCACTTATTATTGGTAAAATATATGTTGGTATAAGATCTATCAGCGTTCCTGATATGATTAGTGCAATGGGCAGGATTATTTTGGCTATACTTATTCCTATGCTGAGTACTCTTCCTTTAAAGCTATCCGGAATAGTTTGTTGTAGTATATAAAAAATAGGTATGTCGATTGAAGATATGGCTATACCTGCTAATATCATTATTAATATGAAATATATTAAATAAATGATATTATTATATACTTTATAGTGCATTATGACAGAAAAGCCTATTGCTATCATACAAACTGATAATATGATACTGGCTGATTTTATTATTTTTTGGTAGGAATAATTATTCATAACTTTTTTTATTATAAGTGCACCTAAAATCATTCCTATAGGGAACGCAGCCTCTATTATTCCAAAAAATTTAGTATTTAGTATTAAAACATTATTTATTATATATGGCATTGGAACATTTATTGAAAGACCAATGGAAAAGTTCAATGCAATTAAAATCCCAAATATATTTATAATATCTTTTTTGGTTTTTAGGTAGGTGATACCATCAATTATATCAGCAAAAAAACTAATTTTTTCTTTGTTTTTTCCATCATTATTATAGTTAAACTTAAAATCCATAAACAGCTGAAGTAATGCAGATATGACAAAGGAAATACCATTAATTAAGATAAAGAATCTTATATCTAAAAAGGCAAAAATTATTCCACCAACCATTGGACCTAATATTGAAGAAATGGATTCAATCACTTTACTAACGGCATTTAAAGAAATAAGTTTTTTTTCCGATACTAGATTTGATTTTGCTGCTTCAATATTTATTCCATAAACAGTAGAAAATATATTTAAGAAAAAGGTGCTTATATAGATTATTGACAAGTTTAGGGCACACTGAAAAGTCAGCATATATAACCCTACCAGTAAAATAGCATTTAGAATATCTGTAAGTATAGCAAGAAGTTTCTTGTCAAGCTTGTCTGAGAGTACACCTGCAAAGGGATTTACAAGAACAGTTGATAAAATACTTATTATTAGAGTGGTGGCAAAGCTTAGCCCTGAATCGGTAAGCTTTAATACATATAAGCTAATGGCAAAATTGTATACAGCTATTCCAAATAGAGATATAAAACTTGCTGTTGAATATAAAATTACATTTGATAACTCTTTATTTTTCCAAAGTTTTTTTAATGATACGAATGATATTAGCATTTTAATCTCACTTTCCTTTAGGCATTATTATATTTTTTCAAAATGTCTAATATCATTGTAAATACTGGTCTTATCACCATAGCAATAGATAATTTAATGAAATTTCATTAAAAAATAAACAAAAGATAGGGTTAACCCTATCTTTCGCCAAAAATTAAATATGAATATACTTTCTCACCATCTCTGAAATAACTTTCATACTTGCCGCCTTTTTCTATATAGTTTGATATATTTTCCTCAAAGATATTATAGTTAAGCTTTAAAATCTGTTCTTTAACGCTATTTAGCATAAAGTTTTTCCGGTATTTATGTTCAATTAAGCCGTTTGATGCAAAATTTTTAAATAAAATGTAAGCACCTATTATATTTGAACTATCCTTTATATAATTATCTACTAGTTTTAATAGAAACTCCTCATTATCAAAACTGTAATTACTTGTTCCTAAAATATCTAAAAGCATATCTACAGACTTATCTTTAATTGGAATTTGCTGAAAGTCTGAACAAATAAATAAGATATTTTTTTTACAATTTACAGTCTCTAATATATTCTTTAAAAATATATGCCTATTTATATCGTGATCTACAGCAATATATATTGAATCATCCGGTAAATTTTCATAAACATTTCTTAAAAAGAATCCAAGCCCTGAGCCTAGTTCAAGTATTACCTTATTTTCCAAACTCATAAAATCGATTTTTTTATATATCCAGTCCATTCCTCGATAAACATTCTCAAGATAATTTGTATTAGTAGAACTTATATAATCTATAATATAGTTAACGTCAAACTTAGAATCATAATCTGGCTGTACATTGGAAACTCTTAATATTCCATCTTCAATTATATATTCTTCGCCGCAAGAGCATATCAATTTTCCATTTATAATTTGATTGTTTATTATATTCCCCTCACGAAGTTCTAAATCCTTTTTACATTTAAAGCATTTTAATATAGTTAATGCTCTAAAGTCTATGCCTATAACAGATTTATCTTTGGCTTCCCCATCTGAAAGGACACTTAATTTTGTTTTAAGCTTTTGTTTCATTTCATTAAGTTCTTTTATATGATTTTCTATTTGCTTATATTTATTTGTAAAAAATGTTCTAAAACATTCATTTTCCTGATATTGAGTGAGGTTTGCCAATCTTTTAAACACAAAAATTGATTTAATCTCACTTAATGAAAAACCCATTTCTTTAAGAGAGAGTACGTCTTCCAAATCGCTTTGACATCTGGCATCAAAGTCATATTGTCCGCCCTGCTTTTCAGGGATTATCAATGCCATATCCATATAATGCCGCACAGTATCTATAGTTAAATTGTTAACTTTAGCAAATTCACCAATTTTCATATTATTCCCCCTATAAAGCAGCAAATTCCTTTTCTATTTCCCTAATAACCTCTGAATGATGGTGAACCCCACTAATCTTATCAGCAGATAATGCCTCCGATACTACTGGGAATTCATCAACAAAATTTAGGTTTTCCTGCTCTGACAACCTGAACTTATCAAGTGTTTCAACAAGCTCTTTTTTCTTTGTGGTCCATATTTGAAAATACTTAAAACTGGATATGTATATTTCATTCAAGGTCGATTCATCATAATAAGCTATCCCGAATTGAAGGTAACCATCATTAGCCAATTCAAACTTATATGTTTGGAAAATATCCAGAATCCTTTGTTTCTGTGTAAAGTTGCTCATAATTGGTTCTTCATCTTTGAATCCTATAATTCCATAAGCTGTATCACTTATTAAACTATCTAATAAACTCACAAATAAGTTCCAGATTTTATCCGCATCAATATTTATTTCAGCCAAATGTGTAAATTTCTCCCCCTGTACTTCCGCCAACTTATAGCCTTCAATTATAAAGGCTGAATCTCTTTTCTTATTTATTTCATTAGCATCATATCCAGAAGGATATTCTTCAAAATCAGGTATCCTTATACCTATGGGTAATTTATAAGTAATCATTGCAGACACTCCTTTAATCAAAAATAAATTGCCTCCAACTATACCTAATAAATAGCAAACCAAATTGTCTTCACAATTTGGTTACGTCCCTCAAGGAACCTTGCATGCTACTTTACTTGAGGATTGCTAAATTTTCATATTTCTTTGTCACTTTATTTCTTATGAAGATATCTTTGTTACTTTTATCGGTTCTAATTATGTTATGAATTTTTTTCTCATACCAGCAATTGCCGTTATCAATATCTGTGTATCCCCCGTTAAAAGTGATTCTTCTATATTCATTACCACGTAAATTAAATGCCTTTTCTTCCAAGAATAATAATACTCATTTTATATCATATTTATATAAATGTCTTTGATAAATCCCTTCCTCCACAAAAACACTTTTTATTTTAGCTCATTATATTTATTCAATCACATATTTTGATTGTGAGGACAAAACTCAATTATTCCATATCTTAATCCATATTCAATAATCAATCCACAATTATTGAATACCGAATTTTTCTCTCCATCAATGAACATTAAATTGCCATTAATGAAAGCAATATATATTCAGAAATATAAATATTTATTTCATCTTTAATTGTATCATAATGTCTCTACTATATCATCTCAATCAATATTGCACTTATCATCTGCTTCAAGATACCTAATAAAAATAAATAGGCCAGTAACTTTTAATCATTTTCAGACGAAAAAATTACTGGCTTGTAACACATGACCTTTTTATGAGTAAAAAAAGTTTACCAATGGATATTTATTCTTGTACAGGCAGGTAATCAACTGTACCTATGATTCAATAATTTGTTTTGAGACAATAATACTTGCTATATCGTCAGTTAATTTTTTAATATCTTCATTATTTATTTTATAACCTGATGTATCTTTCCGGGTAGGTTTATGGTCAGAGGGCAATAAATCGGCAATATGCAGATCAATGAGTGAAGTAGGTTCTTTTCCTACTATTTTATTTAGTTCACTTGCTAGTTTTGTATTTGCGCCATCAGCTCCACCGTTTATTGAAATGAAAGCATATCTACATTGAGTTGTCTTAAGATACTTTAAATATGCTCGAAGTGGTGTAGCTATCTTTCCAATCCAAATCGGTCCCAAAAATATAATTAAATCATAGTTTCCCAGACTGTCTGGTGCTGGTTGTACTGCAGGTGTTTTATTAAAAACGATATCTAGGACAATTGTCCCAATAGTCCGAGGTTTAGGTTCTGTAATTTTAATGTGCTCCACTGCAAGTTTTTCTGCTATACTTTTAGCTAAAGCTTCGTTGTTACCGGTTAATGAATATGAAATAACTACAATATTCATGATAATTCCTCCATTCTAAATATTGGGAAATCAGTCCTTTTCAGAGCAATCCATCAAGCCTCTCATTGTAAATTCCGCTAAGTATTCCAAAACTTGAGGAAAATACTTAATACCAATCTCTTCTTTGTGTGTATCAACATTGATTAAAGCGCCAAAAATCACCATAATCATCTCAGCATTTATATCAGTTCTAATTTTTCCTTCACTTTGCCACTTTTTTACTATTTCTATAAAACTATCATATAAAAAGTCAACATGATCAAGTCCTTTTTGCTCACGATAGCTTTGTTCTATTTTACTGAAAATATCTCTGTTATACCATTCTTTTAATATAGGATTTGAACTCATGCCTTTAAAATTCAGATACATCATTTCCTTCATGACATTAATTGGGTCGGACTCTAAATCAAGAGCCTCCATTATATTCTTTTTCAGTTTCACGTTTTCTTCTATGTAAATGTCCATAAACAGTGCATCCTTTGAAGAATAGTAATTATAAAAAGTACCAGTAGCTATTCCAGCCATTTTTGTTATTTCAGCAACATTTGTATCTTTAAACCCCTTGGAACTGAACAACTTTATTCCACATTCTATAATATCCGCTTTTTTATCGTTCAAATCAGTTACCTCCTTGCAAATTGCAAATATTTCTTTATTTTTGTTTAATCATTTTACGCCCTAAAAAATCAAAAAAACACCCAAACATCCTTTTTATTGGTCCTAAGGTCGTATCATAATAATAATCGGACGTAAACCATCCTTTTTCTTTATAATAGGGATAATCCTTGTATTTTTCATCCAAACTCTCAATGATACTTGTACGAGACATACGAAATATAATCAGCCTAAAAAGAGAAGGAGTTGACGGCATTGGACTCATAAGTTCCTTGTAAAATCTAGTGGAAGCTTTTTTAATTTCCTGAGTTATTTTTTTCTGTTGGAGCTCAGTTATGGGTTCTAATGTTCTTAAACAACATCCCTTTGCAACATTAAAACCCAAACCTTTCCCTATATTATCTAAATACTTGAGAATAGATGCCCCTCCATATATACCTTGGGTAACAATAGGCATGAAAGCTTTACCAAAAAAACGGGGTCTGTGAAGAATAAAAGCCATACGATCTAAAAAGTTTTTCATGAGTGCAGTTACTAGAAAAGAATAATTTGGAGTTGCAAAAATAACTCCATCTGAATTGTTTATTTTCTCAATTAGTAAATCTCGATCATCTTTCAAGGGACAATACTCTTCTCCCTTATTAAAGCATAATTTACAACCTTTACAATATTCAAGCTGATACTCATTTAAAAAGACATACTCGTAATCAAGTTCAGTAAGTGCTTTTAAATTTGCAATAAACTCTTGAACAGCTTGATAAGTTGTATTCTTTTGTTGAGTTCCGATAAATACGGTTATTTTTTTCATTTAGGATGGCACCTCCCCTTTATTAAGTATTAATGCTACAATATGAATGAATATTTTTATATTCATTCATATTGTAGCATTACAATTTGTTTCAGTCAATTCTAATTATATTATTTATCCATTAAAGCAGAAGGACAATGGAAGAGATTTTTGTATTGCGAACTAAAAAATACCATAAATCTATTTGAATAACACGATATTTTTATAGCTTCATATCTAATTTCATATGCATAATATCTGAAAATAATGCAAAACTCATAGATTGCTATATGATTTTGTGTATAACATTATGAGTAATCATTTCCATGAAAGTTTTAGGTGAAACTATTCTAATTTTAGAGTTCTCTTCCAATTTATTAACTACTTCTTCTATATCTTTTAAGTTTTTGCTCCATGCATGAACATAAACAAAAGTATAGCTTTCAGGCTTAGAAATGTCTGTTTGACCTAAGTTATTAACTCTGTAATTAACTTTTTTTATTAATTCACTTTTTTCTTCAAGATTTCCCCATAGAATATCTCTACAAGATACTATTGGTTTATTATTTGACCATATGATTTCTCCGTGATAATTGTCATGTCTCTGATAATCTAAATAAAATAATCCTTGAATATTCTCTTTAGAAGTGAATTTATTCCAAAGATTAGTATTATAGAACGATGAAGTATCTATTATAGCAACATATTTTTGATCTACATTATTCATATAATTGCTTAATTCATCTATATAAGGATTTAGACTGTTTTTATTAAATTTACTTGGATACATATATCCATTTCCAGATGGAGAAACGATAAAATAATCATTATAATTTCCTGAACTCGCGCTTTTATAATACATATTAAGAACAGTAGGCGCTAAATAATATAGAGAGGGAGTAATAGACCAGCCCATATTAAAAGAGCCTCTTAAGTGAGATCCATACCAATCTTTAGAACTATAATTATTTCCAAGATTCCATTGTTGGTTATCTCCATCTGACATTATAAAAGTAACGTAATGAACATTTTTTTCTTCTACAAATTTAGATGGGGATTTTTGCTTAATAGAAGTGGCTTTAAAAGCGCTAAGCACACTTAAATTATAAGACCAATCTGCTGCTACAATGCTTACACCATACTTTGAAGCGGTGCTTACATTAGTAAACTCATCAGGACCCCAACCTAAGCAGGTAGAGTTATCTTTTAAGTTAGAAAACACTTTATCTCTTAATGTAGCGTTTGCGACATTATAGTCATAAAAAACTAGTGCTTTTGACATAATAGCATAATCTCTCAATGCAGCTTCTTTATCCGGAGACAATTGTATTATAAGAGAATGATTTAATCCTTTATTCCATAGGTTATCGTAGGCCCAGTTAGCATCAGTATTTCTACAATCTCCTATTTTTCTAGAAATCCCTTGCATTTTAACTTTATTTTCAATAGCTTCACTAATCACTATACCGTTTTTTAGTGAGGCAAGAGAACAGGCATTGTTTATAGAAGGGTCTTTAGGCGTATTATTACTAAATAGTACATAGCCATCTATATATTGCTTAAATTTTTTTAGTAATACCCAAGGGTCAGAGATAATTTCATATTTAACATTATAATTATTTCTTAAGTCGTCTAACCATATTTGATAATCTGGCTGATTAGAACTTAAAATATATATTTGTGAAGAAGATTTGCTATTTACTACTCCTTGAAGAGTGGCAAGCATAGTCTTTTCACTGGAAGATAATTTATCTTGAGAAATTACATATAAAAACTTAGGGATCTGAGAATTTTTTATATAATTAGAATTAGAGCTTATTGTATTATTGGATAAAGTTAAGGATGAGTAATTAAAAGAAACAGTTTTTATATAATCACTCCATTTTGAATTAAAATTATCCTTATTATTTTTACAGTAATTATAAAAATTCAGCATAAATTTGTCTCTTTCAGGGTTATGAAAACTGTTAATAGTGTCAGAATTAAATTTAGCTAATTGAAGTTGACGATTTATTATGTCAGAACTAGAGACTTTCTTAGCATTTTTGAACATATCATACATAATCATAAATGTAGTTGTTCTTCCTTCGCCAGCTTTGCAATGAAAATGTATCCAAGACTTATCAGTATGATTTTTAAAGAATTTTACTGTGTAATCAACCATTTCATCTGAAGGAATCTTACCGTCAGTAACCGGAATTCTCACGTAAGACAAATTTTTTGTACCAACTAGAGAATCTTCATTCTCAACTTTAGTCACAACCATTGTTTTAGTAATATTATTATGAAAAGTAACTGGAGAATTTAATTCTATATCATCTAATTGAGAACCTTCTTTTAATATAACTTGCTCCTTGGTTAAGCTCTCGTTTGCATTATTTTTTAAATTAGCCCAGCTAATAGGAAATCCATTTATAAAACCATGTGATTCCTGCCTTAAATCTACCACCGTTATGGGAAGTGATGTACTTAGATAATCTAACATTAACGGTAGGTTTTGTTCTGAAAATTGTTGACTTCCGGAAATGTTTAATGAATCTAATCCATTAAGGTTTAATTCTTTATTATTGGAGAGATAAGAAATATCAGAAGTTTTACGCAAATTCCTTGGGATAGTTGTGGTATTTAAAGAGTCAAGAACTAGGTGTACATCATTAACATCAGATAATGTTCCAGCTTGTGTGTATATGTTAAGTGATGAAAAATAAAGAAAAATTAATAGTAAAGGTATGTAGTATTTAATAAATCTTTTCATTTGATATCTCCTCTTTATACTTAATAGAATAGGCTTTGCATAACTCACAGCACTTTATTTTCAAGGCTCACTAGAGGCCAGAAATCACTATCGCTCAGATTTTTCCGTATCATCTAAATCACCTTGGCTAATAATATAATTGTTAGTCAAAACGAATCAGTTTATGTATTTTAAGGAGGCTTATAAAATGTCCAATCCCCAAAAATATTAGAATTAACTGAGTTATTTACTTCCCAAGGTCTTATAACCCTGTATTCAATTTTTTTGGTAATATTGAGTTATCAACGCTTAATGCCAAAACCTATTCACATTATGTACTGCACTAGAAAATATCTCTCTATTATACGTTATCCTTCCTATCTTATATTCAACTCGCGCCAAAGCTTCGCTTATATTAAGCTCTCTTTTGTAATTCGAAAAATCCTCATCGTTATTATCAAAATCTAATAATAAATTACCAAGAGACTCATAATGCCATTACCGATTGGATGTGCTTCATTCCATTCTCCTTATGCTGAATCAAAGCCTTAGTTTCTAATTAAAACCGGCTTGTCATCTGACCATTGAACTTTAAGCATAGACAAGTACCATGTGTTTCCGTTATCGTTATTTCCCTGAAAAAATAGATATGTCTCACCATCTTCATCAGTAAATAAAAATGGGTGACCAGATTCACTTGAATTCCATTCTCCTGAGATACCGTTTTTAAGAAAAGGTTCTTCAGATATACGATTCCACTTTAATCCATCCATACTAACAGCACATCCAATTTGTTGGGGGCTATTATTATAAGCGCCTCCATAAAACATATATAATTTGCCATTATATTTGCATAATGCCGGTGCTTCAATACATTCCTGCTCCCATTGAAGTTCGGGTTTAAGGATTGGATAATCTGAGCACTGCTTCCATGAATCCCTATTAAAATCAGAGTTTATATGTGCCGAAGCAACTCCCAGCATCTGAATTTTAAATTCCGGATCCCTAGTAGCAAAGTAGAGCATCAGTTGATCTTCATGTTCAATCACATCAGCATCAATGGCTCTTCCACAATTCCAAGTTCCGGTTGGTGCGAAAATAGGGTTTGTTACATTTCTAGTAAATATTACGCCATCTGCAGAAGTAGCATGACAAATGTCATCATTTTTTCCATTGCCATAGGTCTGATAGAACAAGTGTACCTTTCCATTCAATACTTTTGCTCCAGGTGCACATATTCCCTTTTTTTCGTATTCCTCTTCCGGTAAAATTTCACTTAGCTTAGTCCAATTTATCAAGTCATTACTTTCTGCAATTCCGATTGCCCATCCATCTCCATTTCTGTTGTCTCCGTACGGTCCTATGGAATAATACATAAAATACTTCCCCTTGAAGTTAACAACTGCGGGATCTTTTGCGAAATTTTTTCCCCTTGAATTATCTGAAAACAGCATTAAGTATGCCTCCTTAACATTTTTCATTAGTTTGTCTTTAAGTCCCAAGAAATATTGGTACCGCAAAAGGTTCTGATAAAAGCATAGCTGAACGCATTATTTTTACAGCAACATACAAATTGCCTATATAATATCAAGCCTTTAATCTTTGCTGCCCCATTAATTATAACCTAAATTCAAACAAACCTTGATTCTATACTATTAAACTATACCGGAAATTTCAAGAACTCATTCAAAAATAATAACCATTCATCTTCTTATAGACTTTTTTAAATCAATTAAAAACTTTTTTAATTACTATACGACTTTTATAGCCAATCACAATTCTTTAGTTATAAGCGCGTTCGTTAAGACATAGCCCACCTTTTATATAAATTTAAATTTTCACTCGAAATGAAAAACTCGATATACCATAAAATAGGTATACCGAGTTTTATAACTTTGAATATTTTTATATGTCATTCTCAATTAGTAGAATTTCTAGTTTGAGACTTTTTTAAATAATTACATCAAACTCTATGCAACTTACAACTGTTATTGTTCACTAACATAGTTAACAGCAAGGAGCATATTTCCATGGATACTTTAAACTAGTAATATTCAATTAATTTAACAAAGTATCCCATCAAAAAAAGCGTTGACATATTTAATAAATACGCATATTATAATAATGTAAATTGAATAAGCCTCGGTAGGTGAGGTTACTACAAGGATACGGGTTGATGCCGCAAAAGAATGGAAACATTCTGAGCTGGTTAGCAGATTTTACCGAACAAAGAAGGTTTAATCTAATGCAACTTCATTGCCTTGCAGAGCCAAAACTTGAACGAGAAAGCGTTGTTATAATGCCTTCGTCATGCTCAAGTTTTGACGAGGGCTTTTTATTTTGAATTCTGGTGGTGAAAAGAATGGAAGCAGACGGTAGTAAGATGGACATCAGAAATAAAAATGTAATGTGTGTTGGAATAGAATATATATTTTATTTAAATCCATTCTTTAGAAGCCTATGGAGGATTTAAATTCCTTATAATACATAGTTTATCCTGTCATACTTACATTTCTGTAATTTCAAATCAGTAATTTAATTTTACTGTTCATCTATTAAAAATTCACAGCAGTTTTATTTTTATTTACTTTAATATTAACAAAAAAGGGGTTAAAAAAACTAAAAAAGTTAACCTTTAGTTTGCTGTTGTCTTTTTCTGGTAAAGGCTTATTTTGCAGAAATTTAATTATTAAGAATATATTTAAAGATGCGAGGTGATAAGTATGGAAGATAGCCCTGCGGGTAGTAACTCTAACAGTTTTATAAAAGATGTAATGAAAAAAATATTATTAGTTATTCGTGCGGTAGAGTTATCTCCCATACTTTTGCTGCAGGAATAACAATACTAGGAGGGTATTGTTATGGTATTAAGAAAATTAATCAACTCAATAGAAAATGAATTTGTTGAAGTTTTACTAAAGAATTTTAATACAACAATTAATGGACTTTCAGAAGAAGAAGCTGAAAACAGGATTGAAGAGTTTGGATATAATGAAATATGTGAAAATAAAAGAAAGTCTCCATTGTCAAGGTTATTTGACAACCTAAAAAATCCTTTGGTTATTCTACTATCAGTCCTCGCTTTAATTTCATATTTAACCGGAGATATAATAGCAGCTCTTGTAATGCTGTCAATGGTTGCATTAGGAGTGGTATTAAAATATGTTCAGGAAATAAAGGCTGATGAATCTGCTGAAAAACTTAAATCTATGGTAAGAACAACTGCTACCGTAATAAGAGATGGGAATGATAAAGAAATACCGCTAAAAATGCTGGTTCCTGGTGACGTAATTCATCTGGCTTCTGGTGATATGATACCTGCTGATAT
>JAEZDX010000208.1 GCA_023417975.1 Bacillota bacterium | reverse complement strand
TGTTCATCAAGCTTTCTATTTCAAATACATACATTCCTGCATTTATTTCTTTTACAAGAAGTTCTTCGGCATTGCAATCTTTATGTTCCACTATTTTTTTTACGCCGTGTTCATCTCTAATTATTCTTCCATAACCTGTTGGGTTATCTATCAAAGATGTCAATATAACTGCACTAAAGCTTTCATTCTGGCAATAATCCAATAAGCCTTTTACCGTTTCCTGCTTTATTAACGGTGCGTCTCCCGTAAAAATTGCTACTAACCCATTTCTTTCTTTTAAAAAGTCACTCGCACATTTTACCGCATGTCCTGTGCCTAATTGCCTATCCTGCAGGCTGTACGTAACATTTTTAAAGTCGGTTGCTTCTTTAACCTTTTCCGCACCATTGCCCACAATTACATTAACATCTTCCAAGTCTGAAGCTCTCATGCAATCAATGACATGGTTTACCATTTCCTTGCCACATACCTTATGAAGTACTTTAGGAAGGCTTGACTTCATCCTCTTTCCTTCACCAGCCGCTAATATTAAAGCACATTTATACATTATAACACCTCTTTACAGCCTATTCGTTTTATATACACCTTCATACAAGATTATACATAAACCGCCTTTGCATCCCTTATATTATATTTTATAATATTATGATTTTCAACCATTATACCATTTTCAGATAATTTGCAAAAATAAAAAGGAGTTTAAAACTCCTTTTTATTCTACTACATTTTCTGCAGCTTCCGGTTCTTCATTTTTTACCTTTGCATATTCATCTAATATTGCATTTTGTATCTTTTCTCTAGTATCTGTATTGATAGGATGTGCTATGTCCTTAAATTCGCCATCCGGGGTCTTTCTACTTGGCATAGCTATGAACAAACCATTTTGACCCTCTATAACCTTTATATCATGAACAACAAACTCATTATCAAAGGTCACAGAAACAATAGCCTTCATTTTTCCATCGGCTGCAATCTTTCTAATCCTAACATCAGTTATCTGCATTTTAAATCCACCTCCGAGATGCTTTATGCCTATAATAGTTCTCTATATAATTCAAATTTCCTCTTTTTTAAGTGAAAAAATATTAAATTTTTTGAAAATTTTTATTTATATAACTTTGAGGGCTGAAATTTAACCGAACCATCCTTATCTATCCCGTAATAACTTATTATAGATATGTAATCCGTAACCAGCTTTTTTTGACTCTCTACATTATCTATAAGTACCCCTGTTCCAATGAGATCACTTTCAAACTCTTTAAGCAGATCCAATATCCCTAATGCCGTTCCTCCAGCCTTCATAAAATCATCTATAAATATACATTTGCTATTTTTCTTCAGTAATCTTTTAGCCAAGGACATGTTTTGAATTCGACCACTGCTGCCCGATACATAATTAATTGTCACAGTAGGCCCTTCAGTAACTTTACTGTCTCTTCTTACAATTATCAATTGTATACCTAAGTTTTTAGCAACCTCATATGCCAAAGGTATGCCCTTTGTTTCTACAGTTACAACATAATCTGCACCGCTTTCAATGAATCTTGAAGCCAAGATTGTCCCCGCTTTGTGTACAACTTCCGGATCGTACATTATATCTGTCATATAAATAAAATTTCCGGGAATTATTCGATTTTTGTCAGACATAGCCTCACAAAGTTCATTGGCAAATTTCCTACTTTCCTCTTCACTTACTCCGACAACATATTTTACTCCACCGGATGCCCCTGCAATTGTATCCACTCTTCCCACATCCAAAGTGTTAAAAGCTTTCTTTATAATAACTATATCTTCACTTATAGTAGATTTAGCAGCATTTAACATCTCAGTAAAGTGGTTCAGGTTTATAACTTTATTTGGATTGTCCAACAAAATCTTTGTTATAGCGGAAATTCTATTATTTCTGCTAAACTTATCCACACTATCACCTACATCAACACGAATTATTTTGTCCTTATTATTATTATTATTCATATTTTATTCTAAATTCACCATAATATCAATAGAAATATAGTATAAAATAGAGAATTATACGAACATTATTTGTATTGCGAATATGTGAGTTATATCATTAACAATTTAGCTATAGCAATAAATATGCAATTTTCTTCGTCTAGGTGTTTTTTTTATTTAAAAATGTATATAATTATTAAAGAGTATATTTTCCCTTACTTGCGCGTATACATATTTGATTCAAAACTTCAATTTTAGACATGCCTACTTACCTTTTAACCTTCTAATTATCGGACATGTTTTAATAAGTTTCTACGGATTGATTGTATATACATCATAATATATAGAAAGTAACTAGCTAATCACCCTGAGCAGTCCCATAAATCCTTGAAGATCGGATATTTTGTAACAACCCAAGGTGAAGATATTTATTACTTTCTATATAAATAAATAACCAATCTATTTAAGGAGTGATATTTTGACTTTTGATTTAAACAGAGATATTAATAAAAACGTACATTTCATAGGAATCGGCGGTATAAGCATGAGCGGCTTGGCTGATATTTTGCTGGAAAAAGGCTATGCAGTATCCGGATCTGATATGAAACCATCTAATATAACTGAAAAATTAACCAGTAAAGGTGCAAGAATATTTATCGGTCATAGTGCAGCTAATATCAATAACGCTGAACTCATAGTTTATACAGCGGCTATTCCTCAAGATAATCCGGAAATAATAAGAGCAAAGGAACTTAATATTCCTATGATGGACAGAGCCGAATTTCTAGGTTCCATTATGAAGGGCCATGCCTATAACATTGCCGTAGCAGGAACTCACGGAAAGACTACAGCTACTTCAATGCTTTCCCACATACTGTTGAAAGCTAATACCGACCCAACTATTTTAGTTGGCGGCGAGTTGGATCTTATAGATGGAAACGTACGCACAGGAAAAAGCGAATATTTTATAACAGAAGCCTGTGAATATAAAGGCTCCTTTCTGAAGTTTTATCCTTATATAGGCATAATTCTTAATATTGATGCAGATCATTTAGACTTCTATAGAGATATAGACCATATAAAGGATACCTTTACCGAGTTTGCCGCTCTTATACCGAAGGATGGTTTTCTTGTAGGTTTTAGTGACGATCCTCGTGTTACAGATATAATGAACGGCGTTTCTTGCAATACAATCAGCTACGGCTTCAATTCAGGAAATCTTACTGCTTCAAATGTAGTATTTGACAGCAGAAGCTGTGCGTCCTTTGATGTCATATTCAATAACAATTTTATTTTCAGGGTGGAGCTCAATGTTCCCGGAAAGCATAATATATTGAATGCCTTGGCAAGTACTGCCGCTGCCCTCTCATTAAATATCAGCCATTCGGATATAGTTAATGGACTTGCATCCTTCAAAGGCACCCACAAGAGGTTCGAGTTAAAGGGAGTAAAGAACGGAGTTACCGTAATAGATGATTATGCGCATCACCCTACAGAAATCAAGGCTACCCTAAGCACTGCAAAACATTATCCTCATAATCGAATTATATGTGTTTTTCAACCACATACGTATACTAGAACCTTATCCTTGCTAAATGATTTCTCAACAAGTTTTTATGATTCGGATGAAGTAATTTTAGCTGATATTTATGCAGCAAGAGAGAAGGATACAGGTGTTGTAAGTTCAAATATACTTGGGGATATGATCAGAAAAAATGGAGTAAAGTGCACAAATATACACACTTTTGATGAAATTGTAGGCTATCTTAATACAGTTGCGGGTCAGGGCGATCTTGTACTTACTGTAGGCGCCGGAGATATAGTAAAGACAGGAGAAAAGTTTCTCAAACTCTAAAGTTGTGCTTTATTGTTTCCAAAACAATTACAAAACATCAAAAAACATATTGACATTTATAGCCAATGGTAGTATCCTATAATGGAATTATAAAGATTTAAAGAAGGAGGTAGTACTATGAAATCCGCAAGATTGAATATGTTTGTTAAGTTTGATGGCTTTATTATAGCTGATTCATTATTTAATTTTGTTGGCGATAAAATTTTTGATAGCCCTATCTCTGAGGTATATATCTTTTAGGTATAAATTTCAAGAGCATTACTGTACTTTGCCAAGTTACGGTCATGGGCTATCACCCATGGCCTTTTTATGTGTTTCGGGATTACTTCCGCTCGAAATTTTATAAAGCTATGGGTTAACCATGGCTTTTTTATTTTGAAAATATAAACAAGCTTATCATCTATAGGTATATGCAAAATAATAAGTAACTTAATAATCTCAGCTTTTTAAGACGTCTTAGTCTGAAAAGTCCATATTAATTAAAAAGAGGGGTGATTCATAATGAAAAGAGTCTTTAACTATGTATGGAAGTATAAGCTGCTGCTGTTGGTACCATCTGTAGCCATGTTAGTCAGTATAACTATCGATATGTTTAATCCATATCTCGTAAAAATTATAGTTGACGATATTATTAAAGGAGGCAAAACCTATTTACTCACAGGGGTACTTGCAGCACTTGTAGGAATAACTATGTCGAGAGCTGTATTGGGATACATTAAGGAGTATTTATATGATGTACTTTCTGCTAAGGTCAACATTGATTTAAAGCAGGATCTTTTCGATCATATTCAAAGCCTTCCATTCAGCTATTTTGATAGTATGAATACAGGAGAATTAATGTCAAGAATTAATGAGGATGTTGAAAATGTCTGGAGAACAATCTCCTTCGGATTAAGATTATTTGTTGAAAACAGCATTTATTTTGTTATAGCAACCTCCATATTGTTCTATTTAAACTGGAAGTTAGCCGCAGCGTGTGTAATAATTATGATTCCAATAGCTTATTTAGCTATAAAGCTTGAATACAAAATTGGAGAAACTTATGGAAAGCTAAGTGACCAGAGTGTTGTTCTTAATACTGCCGCTCAGGAAAACATAGCGGGCGTAAGACTTGTAAAAGCCTTCGCCAGAGAAAAGTATGAAATTCAAAAGTTTCTTGGCATGAATAAACACAATTATGA
>JAEZDX010000191.1 GCA_023417975.1 Bacillota bacterium | reverse complement strand
CTTCTATTGACTATAGAAAGCGAACGCCTCGTTATAACGTATTTGTATAAACCTTCCTCTCCTTTTAATATTTATCTCTATTTATATTGCAACCATCTTATGTGGAGTCATACTATATAAATATATGTCTTTATTAATTTGAAAGGGATTAGATATATGGTAAATTACGAACAAACTTCAAATAACTATGTAGGTCGGCAAACAGGAATTATTAAAGTTACAGGTTCAGCTGCTGTGAAAGCCGACCCGGACACCGCTGTGATAAATCTTGGAATAATAACTGAAGATATGAGCCTTGAAAAAGCTCAAAAAGAAAATGCAACTGCCTCAATTTCAGTTATTAACAGTCTTTATCAGTTATCTATACCAAAGAAAGATATTCAAACCTCAGTATATGATATCCAAGCTCAATACGATTATATTGAAGGAAAGCAAATATTTACCGGTTATAGAGTAACAAATATTTTAACCGTATCCATTAATAATTTATCCAGTGTTGGTAAAATTATTGATACTGCTACAGCACACGGAGCTAATAGAGTAGAAAATATACGATTTATTAATGAAAATCCTTCCCAATATTATAGACGCGCCTTAGAGTTGGCAGTTAAAGATTCAATTGATAAAGCGAAACAAATTGGCTATAGTCTCGGGGTCAATATAAATCCTGTACCTTTTAAGATTTCTGAAGAGACGTACTCTACTTCTGTACACGATAGTTCTGTGATGAAGCTTGCCGCTTCCTCTACCCCAATTCTTCCGGGACAGATAGAAATTTCTGCAAAATTGGAAGCAATATTTGAATACTGATATACCCATATTAATTTCTGATGCTTTTATTCGAAATTTATGGTATAATAGCCAAGTATGTCAAAATAGATGAAAAGGATGATTGCACAGTGATTAATGTTATAAATGTAGGTTTAAGATATGGCGGGCGTAAGCTCTTTGAAGATGTAAATTTAAAATTCACTCCAGGTAATTGTTATGGTGTTATAGGTGCCAATGGTGCCGGTAAAAGTACGTTTTTAAAAATACTTTCCGGAGAAATTGAGCCTAACACCGGGGAAGTCAGCATTGCTCCAGGTATACGAATGTCTGTACTAAAGCAGGACCATTATCAATATGATGAGTTTAGAGTGATAGAAACTGTCGTTATGGGTAATGTAAGGCTTTACGAAATAATGAAAGAAAAGGATGAGCTGTACGCAAAGGCAGATTTCACTGATGAGGATGGAATAAGAGCATCCGAATTGGAGGGGGAATTTGCCGAGCTTAACGGTTGGGAAGCTGAAGCAGAGGCATCTTCCTTGCTTCAGGGGTTGGGTATCGGTACCGATCTGCATGATAAACAGATGTCAGAGCTATCCGGCATAGAAAAGGTTAAAGTTCTTTTAGCTCAAGCCCTATTCGGAAAACCGGGAGTTCTCATTCTAGACGAACCAACTAACCACTTGGATATTAAGTCTATAAACTGGTTGGAAGACTTTCTTATTGATTTTGAAGGAACTGTTATTGTTGTTTCCCATGACAGACACTTCTTGAATAAGGTATGTACACACATGGCTGATGTTGACTTCGGAAAGATCAAGCTATATGTGGGCAACTATGATTTCTGGTACGAATCCAGCCAACTTGCTCTCCAGCTTATGAAAGATCAAAACAAGAAGAAGGAAGAGAAGATAAAAGATCTTCAAGAATTTATCGCACGTTTTAGTGCTAATGCTTCCAAATCCAAGCAGGCTACTTCCAGAAAGAAATTGCTGGATAAAATAAATATAGATGATATACAACCATCCAGCAGGCGCTATCCTTTCGTTGGTTTTAAGCCTGAAAGAGAAGTAGGAAATGATATTTTAAGAGTAGAAGGTCTTTCAAAAACTATTGATGGAGAAAAGGTTCTGAATAATGTGAGCTTTACTATTTCCAAGGGCGACAAAATCGCTTTTATCGGAGATAATGAAAATTCAAAGACGACTCTTTTCAAAATTCTTATGGGCGAACTTGAAGCTGACAGCGGAGAATTCAAATGGGGAATAACTATAACCAAGGCATATTTCCCTAAAGATAATAATGAGTTCTTTAACGATGTGGATCTAAACCTTGTAGATTGGATGCGACAGTTCTCCGAAGAAAAATCAGAGAGTTATTTAAGAGGTTTCTTAGGCAGGATGTTATTCTCCGGTGATGAGGCTTTAAAACAAGCCAAGGTTTTATCCGGAGGTGAAAGGGTTCGATGTATGCTTTCAAGAATGATGCTTAGCAATGCCAATGTTCTTATTCTTGATCAGCCGACAAATCACCTCGACCTTGAATCAATAACAGCTGTAAACAATGGTCTGCAAAACTTTAGCAGCATAGTGTTGTTTACTTCACACGACCATCAATTTATACAGACTATTGCAAATAGAATTATTGAAGTAACTCCTGACGGAATAGTTGACAAGAGAATGTCTTATGATGAATATCTGGAAAGTATAGGACTATAAAGTAAATATATTATCATTGCAATATATAAGCACAGACTTTATCTGTGCTTTTTCTATTTTACAGGTTAAATATGGCTACATAACCACCAATTCTATAATGAATATGCTTTCAATCTCTGTTACAATACAGTTACGGCATTTTTGCGGACAACCTGATCTGTTATATATCAGGTTTTTTCATTTAGCCGAATAAAAAAATAAAGAGCCGAATCTCTATGATAGAGTACGGGGGACTACTTTTGGGGTTAATCTGCAGGAGGGTAACCTCCTCTATGAAGGGTACTCCTTACCTAACCCGTCAACTAACCTCGGAGGCGCAAGGAGGAAACTCAATGATAAAATTCAGTAAGATTAAAACACTTATATTAGGTGTCGTTTTTTCAGCTATATTCACCCAAACAGCACATGCTGCCACATACACAGTGTCTAAAGGTGATACCTTATATTCTTTAGGTAAGCTATTCAATATTAGCTACCAGAATATAATGTCCACTAACAATTTAAACAGTACAAATATTTACGTTGGACAAGTCTTAAATGTTCCGGGAACCTACTATACAGTACAAAGCGGAGATACTCTATACAATATTTCCAAAAAATATGGTGTAACTGTAGATGCACTAAAAAAGGCAAGCAATGAATGGGATGCTATAATATATCCGGGACAAAAGCTGCTAATTCCAAATGGAACCTTAAGCACCCCTCCTACTAGTACAAATACAAGCAGCTCATCTGTTATACCTTACACTGCCAGCGATTTGGATTTATTGGCAAGGCTAGTTAGAGCAGAAGCCGAGAACCAACCTTATTCTGCAAAGGTTGCAGTAGCAGCTACAACAATAAACAGAGTTCAAAGTAATTTATTCCCTAACACTTTGAGGGATGTAATCTACGAAAAGTCAAACGGCTATTATCAGTTTACGCCTGTACTAAACGGTTCCATAAACAAAGCTGCCGATCAAGCCTCAATAAATGCAGCTTATGAAGCGCTTCACGGAAGCGATACTACAAATGGTGCATTGTTCTATTTTGATGACAGTTCTAAAAATACTTGGCTGTGGTCACGGAAGTTAGCTTATAGATCAGGAAATATGGTATTCGTATATTAACAAATATATGGGCTCAGTTAAACTTTATAGTTTGACTGGGCTTTTTTAATCTCTAGTTGAGGTCGCCGAAATTTATTGAAAGGGTTATTTTACATCAAACTATTTGATATAATATATTTATGATGAATTTTTTACATAAAAAGGAGAGATATTAGCATGGAAAACATGGGAGATTTAATGAAAGAATTGAATGATTCTATAAAGGTAATCCATCCGGGAGATATTTTAAAAGGTACTGTTTTGTCAGTTAAGGAGGATGAAGTTCTAGTTAATATAGGATACATGACAGACGGAATTATTGCCAGAGAGGAGCTCTCATCCGATCCTAGAGTTAACCCAAAAGATGTAGTTAATGCCGGAGATGAAATATTTGTATACGTTATAGAGGTTAATGATGGTGAAGGTAATGTGGCACTTTCAAAAAAGCTGGCAGATTCAGTTAAAGTATGGGATGAGCTTCAGCAGTTAAAAGCTGAAGATAAGAC
>JAEZDX010000165.1 GCA_023417975.1 Bacillota bacterium | reverse complement strand
ATATTATACCATATAATTACAGTGCATCAAAGCAGAAGGAATAAATAGAACTGCAAGCTTCAAAAGCTCATAATATACATCTATCAGTTTCAAGCACTAAAACACCCCATTTAGTTTTTTTATAAATAAGCCTTGCTTCCATATATTTTACAAAATGAACAAATATAACAACAATATTATACCACTAGATAACATCAGCCTAAACAGTACTGTGCCAAGGTAGATGTTGAGCAGGAAGTAGTTCACGCAGAGAAAGAATTGGAAGATAAAAAGATTGTACAAACTGAAGGGGTGGAAACTGCAGAAAAGGATACTTGGAAATTACTAATTATTGGGAATTAATAATCGAAATTTAAACCATAAATAATTGATCTTTGATAGTTGAATAATGCGGTATCTAAAAATTATAAAATCGCATCCACTTTTTATAAAAGATACATATATTGTTGATCTGTGCTACAATTTTAATATAAGTTAAATAACAATCGTAGGAAAATGCAAACTGAAGATAATTTATATTAGCGAACATTGTACTATATGATTTTTAGGAGGTGTTTTTGTGAAAAAGGATAGTTCAACTGAATCTTGGGGCAACATTGAAATGACAGATGAATGGATTCAAATGGCACAAATAAATCCACATAGAATAAATTTTATCATGCCGTTCACCTTAAAACAGCTTGGAGATGTTTCAGGTAAAGTTATATTAGATTTAGGCTGTGGCGAAGCAGGATACTCAAGGGAATTGACACGAAAGGGCGCAATAGTTACTGCTGTTGATTGCGCGGAAAACGCAATAAAATATTGTATATCTAGAGCGAAGGAAGAACAATTAAAAGTTACTTATCATGTACGGAATAGCTGTGATTTATACGATATTGCAGATGAAACTTTTGATATAGTTCTTGCTTCTATGATGTTAATGGATTGCGAAGATTTTGAAGGAACAATTAGAGAAATAACGAGAGTATTAAAACCATCTGGAAAATTGTTTGCAAGTGTGTGCCATCCATGTTTTCACGCTAGCGGTGGTATAGGTCGGCAAGACAAAGGGATTGATAAAAAAGTAATTGTATCGAATTATTATCATCCAACTGAATGGGAAGCTCCGTTACCATCAGGTAACGTTAAAGTGATTTGGCGGCACCGAACATTAGAAGATTATATTAAAGCATTTATAAAATGCGGATTAACTATTACTGACCTAAACGAACCTGTTCCTACAGAGGAACAGGCAGCAATAACAGTAGATATTGCTTGGATGCAGAAAATACCGATATTTCTATTTTGGGAATTAAGAAAGTAGATAAAAATCGAATAATTATCGCAAATACCGTATTGTTCAAACTGAGTAAGCGGTATTTTTTTACGACGGAATCTGAGAAAATGACGAATTAACTTTTATATTAAGAAATACGAATAATGTTCTTTGAAAATTGAATAATGCGGTGAAAAGATATTATGGAAATCCACATTCATCTATAGATTGCATGGAATTACTTGGGGTTACATGATATAATTACAAGTAATTAAGGCTCAATGGTAGGAAACTGCGAACAAAAATTATTTATATTATATATTGTAAAAGAAGAAAAGAGGATTAGTATGGATTATGAAATTAGATTGAATTCTTTATATGTATGCGTTAAGGATATTGACAGGGCATGTAAATTCTATGAGTCGATTTTTGGTGTGCCATCAGAAAGAGACCGTATTGGATTATTTATTGTAGGTAATTTTAGATTCTTACTGTATGACTATACAAAAGTAAATGATACAGTTATTTATGGTGATAATTGTCTTCCGAGTTTTGAGGTAAGTGATATAAATGCTTTTATTAAAAAGTTAGAGGAATTAGGAGCACCAATTGTTTTTCCTTGTACTCAAATAGTAGACAACTGGGTATTGGAATTCAGGGATACAGAGGGAAACGATATTGAAGTGTACTCAAAAGTTAAGAAACAAATTTAATTGAGTATGATACCTATTTACATGTCATCAATAAACTAACAACGAACAATTACAACTCGTAGAGGATTATAAGCATCTACAAAGTTAAGTTGTTCACATTCTTCTTTTATGTTGACTCTAAAAACCCAATGTTAATCATAAGCACCGCATTATTCAATATTGAATTTTACGGTATTTTTTATATGCCATTAATTCTGAATCTAAGGAAATTCGGAAACAGTAGCTTACTGTCTTAGCTAATCTAGTTTTTCAACTTTAATAATGGATTTAGAATGCTTTAAATATGAAATCTTGTATCTGTTATATTGTTTAATTTTTGTTGATATGAACCATGTACTTTCTTTAATTTCAACATCTTTAATATGAACCGTATAATAGGACTTGTCATGTTCTATCTCTGTGACAGTTCCTTCTGTAGATAAATAGTTACCGGTAATTAATGCTGGAATATCCATATAAGAGGTATTTGCACACCAAACCTACAATAAAATCTAAAATAAATTCAATCAAATACCTAGTCATACATTCTGCCTTTCTAATTATTTTAGTACATAATAATTTACTAAGAAGCTTTAAAAGAAAATTATTTACTAAAGTCTTAAATATATTCCTTAACACCCATCACTTATGAGTTTGAAGTTATTATATTCATCAACCAATTATTTTCATATTTTGAATTGTCGGTTTCACATGATAAATTATCATCTAGCCTACGCATTGCAGCAAGCGGTAAATATTTTATTATTTCGGATTTATCAACATTTGCTAACTGACAATAATGTTTCAAATGTTCATCTGAAAATTCTTTAGTTATATTAGCCATATTTTTCCCATATACTCCTTCTATGGCTGGTGAATTTAAAGTGAGGTAACTCCAAACAACGTCTAGCACTGGGTTTCCGGAACAACATCCATTCCAATCAAGTACAACATAGTTATCACAGTTCACAAGGATATTTAAGGGATGGAAATCTCCATGGCAAAGTTTGCTCTCAATGGGTAGAGCATTATATAAATCTTGAAGCTTATGTATGTATTTGCCTAAACTGTTCGTCATTCTTGAAATTCGCCATTGAAACATGCTATTTTGTGTAGGTAACTTGTCTATACTGTATTGGTGAATTTCATATTGTATCCTAGCAAAGTTTGCTGCTATATTTGATTTCTCCGTAGTTTCAATTAAGATCTCCGCCAGAGGTCTTCCATATACCCGTTCATATACTATTGCCAACTTGCTGTTCAACTCTACTGTTTTAATGTATTTCGGTATACATAAATTTGATTCGTTTAGCATTATTCCGATATATTCTTCATTCTTTATAACTTCAATATGCACGTGAGGTTTAAAAACCTTAATAACTTCATTATTTGTCCACTCATAGACATCGGCAGTACCACCGCTGCCAATTAGCTTTCCTACACAATTCTCCATAAGTCTTCTCCTTTACATGCTTATAGTACGTTTTGAAACAATAGTTTTTCTGAGACGCTTTAAAGGAAATTAGCCACATTACCCACCTCAAAATTATTAGTATTTCGTCATTGATTACTGTTTTACAATATAAGAATAAAGTGAATTAGCTATATTTTCAACGTAATATATTCTTTATTGCACCAATTGTATAGTCGATATCATTAACGTTAATACCATAATGAGTTACTAACCTACAGGTTGTTGAGTCAACAACCTTAATTTTTATACCATATTCTTGTAAATATTTATCTAAATAAAAAGCATCTTTTCCAACAGAATTAAGATTAATTTGAACAATATTAGTTAAAGTCTTTTCAACATTGACCAAACTCTCATTGAATTTGGTTAGCTCAATCGCTAACCGCTTTGCATTTAAATGGTCGTCTTGAATCCTATCAATCATGGTTTCAAGTGCAACAATTCCTGCAGCAGCCATATGGCCTGCTTGTGCCATAGCACCTCCTATTCTATGTCTTATAACTCTAGCACGTTCAATAAACTTCTTGCTCCCCAAAAGCATACAGCCAACTGGAGCGGATAAGCCCTTACAAAGTGAGAACTGCATGACATCAACACCTTTGCACAATACCGAAGGTTTCTCATTAAGTGCAGCGGCAGCATTAAATATACGGGCACCATCCAGATAGACCATCATATCATATTTGTGTGCAGTATCACTAACGCTGGATATATACGATTCTGTAAGTGGTATTCCCTTGTTCAAATCATATGTATTCTCAAGGCACAACACTTTTACAGAAGACGATTGAATTCCACGAAATTCTATAGCACGCTTTATATCATTTAAATCAAACATACCTTCATAACTTTTAAGCGGCCTTGCCTGCACACCCGACAGTGCAGCAAGTCCTCCATTCTCAAGGTTATATATATGTGATTCCTCACCTACTAAAACTTCATCTCCTAAATAAACAGAAGCCATAATTGCTATCTGGTTTGCCATTGTTCCTGAAATTACGAACATAGCAGCTTCCTTATCGAACAAACTGGCACTCATTTCTTCCAGTCGGTTTACTGTTGGGTCTTCACCAGCAAAATCATCGCCCACTTCAGCATTTGCCATTGCCTGACGCATCTCAAACGTAGCTAATGTTACTGCATCACTTCTATAATCTATTAATGAATTCATTATAAGCCTCCATAATTTTATACATTATATTCTAATAATTTTTCCATTCTTCAACCTCATATAATGATAACATATATTTCGTAATTTATTACTAAGATGAATCAATATATAGGTGATATTATACCATATAATTACAGTGCATCAAACATGAACATACTATCTTTCAAACCGGTAGGAGCAAGTACTCAATTATATGCAGAGATTGGAGAGTACAACGAAAATAAAATAATTCTACTGTAAGTGGATAATTGAAAGTATCCTATATGATATAGGTGGCATGGACTATATCATTAACTTAGAAGTTCCGGTTGTTATAAATGTAAATGGACGTTGGTTAAGGATGGATAACGCTATGTAATAAAATGGTAGTAGGCGGTAATATAGACAGGCCTTTGCTTGTCCAAAACTACATACCACTCTTTTACAACATAGCCCCAGTCCGGCTTATAGTTGCATAATCAGGTGCACCTGTATTTACTATAGGGTTCTAAATGTGAAACTTAACTTACACATGGGTCAAAATACTGAATCTTCAACAGTATTTGACCCATGTATATAGTTTATATTTTGATTAATCATTATGTCGATAACAAGAATCTGTGGGCTCAATTAAAGAATCACAAATTGAGTACCTTGGAAATGGTATTGCTTGTCTGTAAGGTGGAGGAGGTAATTTTGCATGAAGATCCTCGGTAATTAATGGGTCAACTCTTGCCTGATCAGCCGCTCGTTGACTTGACAATAAAGCAGCAATGATCTTCCCGATTTGTCTCCCAAGTCGCAGTCCCTCTTCCACATCTGCCGGAAAATGGACACCACCGTATACACGAGAAATAGAGCACTCATCTGCCAATTCCTTCAGA
>JAEZDX010000121.1 GCA_023417975.1 Bacillota bacterium | reverse complement strand
TATCATCGCCGAGACGCTTAAGAATCAGTTCCGCAGCAGTTTCCCCTATAGCTTTCATTGGCTGAACAACTATTGATAACGGCGGCTTAACTATCTTTGCCATTTGGAGATTGTCGTATCCTATTATGGATAACTGTTCAGGAACCATGATATTGTTTTCATTAATAGCCATAATTGCACCTAAGGTCATTTCATAATTAGTTACAAATACTGCCGTCGGCGGCTCCTCCATCTTAAGCAGTTCATTCAAAAGCTCATAGCCGCTATCCACTTTATAGTCACCATATTTTATTAGTTTCTCGTCAATTGGAAGAGAATAGTCCTCATGAACTCTTCTATATCCCTTTAACCTTTCTTCAGCAGTATATACGTCCTCAGGTCCGCTTATTATGCCGATTCTTCTATGACCCTTTGTTATAAACTCTTCAACAGCATCATATGAGCTGTTAAGATTATCTACAAGGACAACATCACACTCCACATCCTTTAAAGCTCTATCAACAAGGACAACCTTTACACCTTCGTTAATAGTCTCCTGAATGATACTGCTATCATCACCCAAGGGCATAATAATCAAACCATCTACCATTTTGCTTACCAAAAACTTCAGCTTGGCTTTTTCAAGTTTAATGTCATCCTTGTAATCGCAAATAATAGTACTATAGCCATGCTTTAATAAAATATTTTCTATGTTGGAAACTATACTTGTACAAAATACCTTTTCCAAATTGGGTATCAAAATGCCAACAGTTTTGCTTTTGCTTGTTTTTAATCCCCTTGCCATTTCGTTTACATGAAAATTTAATTCCTTTATTGCCTCATCAATAATTCTTTTGTTTTGCTCCAAAACATTGCCACCGTTAATATACTTCGATATGGTGGCAATGGAAAGCCCTGTGTATTTTGCTACATCTTTAATGGTGGCTGCTATTTTAATCAACTCCCTAAGACAAAACGTTTTGCTTTAATTTTATGTTAGTTCATGTGGAGTATTTTGTCAATATGAGCTCATTCATTATTTTCAGCTTCGTACTTGAAGATTTGTCTATTTAAATAGGCTCATTTCAAAGGGTGCACCATGTCCCGGATATATTTTACTTATTTTCATTGCCTTCACCTTTTCTATGCTCTCAGACAGCAGTCTAAAGTCAAAAGCATTTGGAGCAGGTGCTGGCCTTTTATCATTTATAAAAGTATCTCCGCAAATGAAATCTCCATTTGACATTAGAATACCTATGGAACCATCAGTGTGTCCAGGTAAGTGAACAATCTCTCCCTCAAACCCATATGTGTGCAGGTTGTCCCCTTCATTTAAAAATATGTCCGGGGTGAAGCTCTCAAAATTTTTTAAAACTTTTTCAGTAACCTTAACAATAGTTTTTTTCATAAACTTAAAAACAAGCTTGAACACAGGAGATCTATATTGGAAGGTTCTCATTACTATATCCAAAGAAGGCTTGTCAACTAATTTTACATCTTCAGAGTGCATTGCAATCTTTCCGTTAAATTTATTTCTTAAGTATGCTGCATTGGCAACATGGTCATTATCTCCATGAGTCAAAACTATGAGCTTAAGTTTCCCCTCAATGCATCCAGCTTTTTCAAGCTCACTGCTTAACAGCTCCCTGCGGTCTGTAAAGCTTTTATCCATTGTAAGATGTCCTCCGGTATCAAATAGAATAAAGTTATCTTCCTGCTTCCCTAAATAACAATTTACCCCACCTAAATCAATCCTTATGAGTTCCATTTTAATAACCTCCAATTATAATATCATTTTTACTTTTATAAGCTATTTATGGTTTTTATGATAAGCTCCGTGAGTTTCTTCATATACTTTAAGATATAAATTATCAAAGCTTCTTCTGTCTATGTTAAAATATTGCGTCCATATATCAGCAAAGCACACATAAGCAAAGTTTGGCAGAAAACTTGAGAAAAATTCTGCTACTCGTCTTTCCTGGACATCATAATTAACTTCTGCCTTTCCTTCCCTTTCTTTAGCTACCATTGCTTCTACCATTCTGAAAATTATTGGTTTTTCATTTGTCTTTTTCAAAGATTCAATAAAGATAATCCTTACAAGATCTGCATTTCTCTGTCCAAATTCATAGTATACACTTTTCATGCGTCCCATTAATGCTTGAGACTTTTCTCCATGAGTTTCGTCTGCATTCTCTTCTAATATGCCAATATATTCATTAATAAAATTTTCAAGAAGTACCTCCAAAATCTCATCCTTATTCTTAAAATGATAATATATAAGTGACTTTGGCACATTTGCTTCTCTTGCTATTTCATCTATACGCGAACCCTCAAAGCTCTTCTCTGCAAAAACCTTAACAGCTATCTGTAAGATTCTTTCACGGGCATTTGGCTGATTCATAAATACGCCTCCTTAACTTTAGTACTGAATGTTCAGTTCTATTGTATATTATTGGTATCTTACTGTCAAGGAAATATGAATTTACTTTAATAATAAATGTCTTGCAACTATCTGAATCTCATATGCTGTCAAAATATGTCCCGGGAAATATACTTTTTCGCCATATATCGCGCACCCCTGGGGTATAAAAATTGCGGGGCATTTTTGCCCCGCAACTTTTATACATCTCTATCAAGATTTCTTTTAAGAAAATCCATCTCTTTTTCTATTGCTGTTGTTTTATAGTCAATCTTCAGCTTGGTAACAGTATATACATAATGGCAGCCTAAGCCGATACCCCAACCAATTATGGGAAAGAGTGACCATAAAAAGGAGGATGTAATCATGTTAAGTGCGAATAACCCTCCATTAACAACTGTGTAAACTCCCAAATGGGTAAAAAAATCCTTTTTTACAGCAACTCTCTTCTTAGCTAGCTGATACAATTCCTGTTCAGAAAGATACTTGTTAGCATTATATTTATTCACTTCATTATTATCCGGCATCAGTGCATCCTCCATATACTATCATAATAAGAATATTATATCATTGTAATAAGCTTTCTGCCATTTTATTCATAATATTATTCTTTTTAACTGCATGCAAAAAGAGCAGATTTTTCAACCTGCTCCATGTCACTATTAGCAATTTACATGCAGAGTTCCTATTTCCTGATCCTTGATAAATAGTTTGTCGTCAATTAATGCTGAGTTTGTAAATGGTGTAGGCCCAATACTAAAGCAGTGAATACCGTTAATTGTCAAGTTTTTGCAATTGTTTATAATAGCTGCATTAGGATGCTGAATGTCTATAGCCTGCACTCTGTATTGAAACAAATTGGCTATTTCAAGATCCCAGCAATTCTCAATACGAATGGAAGAAGCATATTCGCTTCCAAGATTTTCTTCAGTCTGCAGCGCAACGATCTTCCAATTAGACACATTTTCCAATACTACTTCAATGTCTAAATGGTGTTCAACAGAAATCATCCAAATTTGCCCCGGAGCAGAGGTATCACTTATGTGAAGACCATCCTTTGTCCAAACGTCCGGCATCCATATGTTTTTAAACACTCCGGCACCATTATCATGAACATAAATTCCATACTACCTGTCTCGTCCTTTACGTGTGTTTCCATGGCCGCCAAAATCGAAAAGACAATCTTCCATAATGGAGGATGGGTCACCAAGCCATTCTACCTGAATAACACCCTTATTACTTCCGCCTACAAAACATATACCTGATACGTGATTCAGTCCGCCTTTAGGTATCTTAAACATTGTTGCAGGCGCTCTGTCATCATCATAGCCTGGAGTGTGGTCCTTCAGAGTCAGCCTTGTCATACTGCAGTGCAGGCCGAGAATAGCTGTATCTTGCTTTAGTTCCAGTCCTCGTGAAATTAAATAATTTCCTTGAGGCATATAGATTGCCTTATACTCAGCGATAGCCTTTTCAAATACGGCTGTATCATCAGTTACTCCGTCACCCTTTGCACCTAAATCCATAATGTTAACCCAATCCGAGAACTCCGGCATTGGAACATAGTCCGGCAAAGAAGCCGGCGGAAGGCTTTCTTCTTTTTGGACTTCATAGCGAATGTCGAATCGGCGATTAACATCTTGATTGTTTACATCTATACGGAGGCCCATATCTATATTTACGCTGTAGCATTCCGTTTCCGGTTCAATATGCGGCACACCGATATGATGATTATATTGATAGCCAAAGGACTCAAAAAAACGCGGCACCTTTTTGCAATACAGCTTCTTTGCATGAAGCCAGTTTTGCGGATAACGCACCATATTCATACTAATGCCTGCTTCTGTCAAGTTCTCTAAACGGCAGTCCTCCATATATAATCTCTCAAACTCTTCAATATAATGATTGTCCCTCTCCTTGCTTGGTACATATACACCATATGGTGCATTAGACAGGGTGGTACGAAGTATAGTCATACCTGCGCGGTAGGTAGAAATACATGCCCTAGTCTGTCCGGTAAAAATGCAATCTCCAAGGTAGAACGGCCAGTATGGTACGGTTTCACCGGTAAGTATACCGAATTGTCCTCCAAAGAATCTGCAGCGTTCCATTTCATTACCTATCATCTCTACAGCAGCCCGATTATCTTCCATATAAAAATCAACATCCTCTATTGAGCAAAGCTGAGCTACACGGAAACGGCAAGCCACAAGTCCCGGATTCCCCTTACCAAGCTTAAAGTCAATATTTCTAATTCCATTGTAAAAAGTAGTATTCTGAGCATCCCTCAGTTCTTGTCCAATTCCAGGTTTATTGACCCTGAAATGAAAAATATATTTGGAATCCGGCCCCTGAAATCCCGGTGTATTGTCCGCCACAGTAAAAACAGGGCGGTTTTCACCAAAACCTATAAGGCGGATTCCTCTCCAAAGTTCCACGGTGCCCTCAAAACGATATGTACCTTCAGGAACAAAAACAATTCCGTTTTTTACTTCCCCTTCGAGTTTGTCAATTACCGCCTGCATAGCCGCAGTATTATCACCTTTTCCGGCGGGATCAGCTCCAAACTCCTCTGTAGTGAATACGTATGCATTTGTATCCTTAGGCATAACAGGAAAAATTGATTTACCATAAATCATAAAATTTCATCCTTTCTCATACATAAACCGGCCAGGCAACTTAATTGCCTTTTAAGCTTACTTTTTCTAAAGCTGTGTTAGCCTCTAAACATATATAGTTGTTGGACTTTAGTAAATGATATCATTTTGTAATAATGTGAACAATGTACAAACTAAGCCTAAATAATCGGCTTTGCATAGAAAAGTGTTATAATAATTACAGCTTTTTATTATTTAAGCTTATAATCAAAGGCTGTAATATAAGCAAATATGCATAGTTGCTGCACATTGAAATACTTGATATACTGTTTTTAACAATAATAGCTATATTTGAGTTTCATGTTGTAAATGGGGGATTAACTGTGAATGATATAAAAATTCTTATTGTGGAAGATGATCTGGAAATCAATCGTCTTATTGCGGAACACCTTACAAGAGAAGGTTACAATACGGACAGTGTCTTTGACGGAGCTGATGCTATTGCTAAGTTTTCTTCATCTGCTTATCAAATGATTATCTTAGATATAATGATTCCTATGATAGATGGATATGAGGTACTTCAAAAGCTGCGAGCCATAAGCAACATACCTGTGTTAATCCTATCCGCAAAGTGTCATGAAACAGATAAGATAATAGGACTTGGCCTTGGTGCTGACGATTATTTGACTAAGCCCTTCGGTTTGGGAGAATTGACTGCCAGGGTGAAAGCACAGTTGAGAAGGTATTTGAGGTTTTCCGATGAACCGGCTGAAAACAAAGTCAAGCTGAAGCATCTTGATATAGAGATGGATATACATACCTTTGAGGTAAGAGTTGGAGGAAAGCTCACCCAGCTTACTGCCAAGGAGTTTGAAATACTGAAAATTTTTATGATGAATCCAAAGAGAGTTTTTACAAAGAGTCAACTATTTAAGGCTATCTGGGGCGAAGATTATATGAATGATGAAAATACCGTTATGGTTCATATAAGAAGATTGCGTGAAAAAATAGAGATAGATCCGTCAAACCCAAGGTACATTCAGACTGTATGGGGAATCGGATATAAGTTGGTCGAGGAGTAGTAAAATATGCTTATTAAAATATTACTCATAATATCCGTTATTCTAAATGCTATTTTGATTTATAATCGAATTGCTATAAAAAGAGGAATAAATTATATTACTGCTGCTTTGTCTGAGATTCGCAAGCTTGACTTCAGCAGAAGAATAAATACAGGACTGAAGTATAAGACATTAGGAAACATGAGCGCGGAACTGAATATACTTATGGATAAATTTCAAGATGTGCTGGATGAGAAAAACAGGTTGGAATTGTCTCACAAGCAGCTAATAACAAATATATCTCATGATATACGTACTCCTTTGACTTCGCTATTAGGCTATGTAGAAGCACTCCAAAAAAGCGGAAATATGACTGTTGATGAACGGAAAGATTATCTGGATATAATACAATCAAAAGGACAAGTTTTATATAAGATGATTCAGGAATTCTTTGAGCTTTCAAAGCTTGAAGCTGAGGATACCGTTATTAAGCTTCAGAAAACTGATGTTATAAGTATAATCAAGGAAGTTATTGCTTCCTTCTATGAAGAGTTTGTTATAAACGGAATAACTCCCGAAATACAGCTGCCTAAAGAAGCTGTATTTGTATGGGGAGAGGAATTAAGTATACAAAGAATTATTCAAAACCTTATATCAAATTCATTAAGATACGGCAGCAGCGGAGGTAAAATCGGCATCTCCTTAAAGGAGGACATGGACAAAGTATGGATTGAGGTTTGGGATAACGGAAAAGGAATCCCCGAGAAGGATATTCAATTTTTATTTGACAGGCTGTATACTGCAGAAATATCAAGAAACGGAAAAATGCACGGAAATGGATTGGGATTGGCCATAACCAAACAACTTACAATAAAGCAAAAAGGAGAAATCTTTGTATCCAGTATTCCGGGTGAAAAAACTGCTTTTTATTTTTATCTTTTAAAATTCTAGGAGTCAAATTAAAGGTATGCTTTTGCATACTTTTTTTGCTCATTTAAGGAATTTGTAAGGAATTCTTTAATGCAGTGTAAGCTAAATAGGCTAATATAAAAATATGTAATTAATAAAGCTAACGAGGTGTTTTTATGTTGAATGTGTTATCAACGGAATTTTTAAAGCTTAGAAGGTCTAAGATGCTCATGCTTTCACTGATAGCAAGCGTTATTCCTTCTATAGTCAAATATCTTCAGTATGTTTTTGGAGAAAACTCCCACAATATTGGCTGGGAATGGTTTTTATCTTCGGCTCAGGAAATTAAAGTATTTTCCATGGTAACTACTGTGGTTTTAATTTCCACCTTCATCTTTAGTATGGAGTATCAATATAATACAGCTTCCTACTTATTTACCTCAAAGGTATCTAAATTTCATATCCTTATTGCAAAACTTACATGTTTAGTATGCCTTATTACCCTTATCAATGCAGTATCTGCTCTATCCCAATTGCTATTTGGAATTGTGGCTTTGAAAACAGCATTATCCATGAACTTATTCATTAGCTTAATTAAAGTTACGCTATGGTATGCTTTTTCTTACTCTTTACTATCGGTCTTAGTGTCCATGCTTGCAGTAGTAATAAAGAAATTTACACTTTCCTCAGTACTTGTACTAAGTTATTTAATGCTTGTTTTCCCCTTTCATTTAAAAAATAATGCCTATATATGCCCACTGATGACTCCTACGTTAGTAGCCGCCAAATTATTTCATTCAAATGATTATATTTTTACCAACTACTATAAAGATGTAACCATTAATAATACTTTCTCCGCTGCGTTTCTCATAATATTGGCAGCTGCAGCCTTAAGCCTAAGCCTTCTTTATTATAAAAACTCCGATATGTATTAAACCAAACTATAGACTGGAGGAATAAAATGTTTTGGAGCGTTTTATATACGGAACTAAGAAAGTACAAAAGAAGCTTCATACCGTTGATGGCAGTAATTGCAGGTTTTTTGACAGCTTCAACTGCAATTTTAATAGCAGCAGCTCCGAGTTCCAAGTTAAGCTGGGATGTTATTGCCGTCACAGGACTGAATTGCTTGAATCCGTTGTCGCTTTTACTTGTAGCAGTATTTTCAGGATATGCTTTTGCTTACGAATACGCTGATGGTTCCATCAGTACACTGTTTACCTACCCAATCCCCAGATTATTTATATATATGGCAAAGCTAGTCATAATACTGATTTTAACTATTTTCTTATATTTTGCTTTTTTCCTTTCCAGCATGTTTTTAGGCGTGCTTAATATAGGAAAACTTCCTGACCTTGAATTATTTGCAAAGTTCTTTAAGGTTACAGCAATTGTATGTTGTGTTAATTTTATACTTGTTCCGGTTACGGTTTTGATCACTAACCTTATAAAGGCTGCGGGAACTTATATACTTACGGGTATTGGCTATTTTATAGTATATATAATTTTTATTAATACAAAGTACAGTCTCTTTTTACCTACCTGCATACCGGATAAGTTGGTTTCAACTTTTCTTATAGTTGCATCCATCGACAGGGCTGAGTTTAAACAGATTATCATAGTGTGTTCAGTTATCTTTGTATCTGCTTTTATAGCTGGAGCTGTTCAATATTCAAAAAGTGATGTATATAAATAAATATATTTAATGGAGGATGGAAATGGAATATGTATTGAAAACTACTAATCTTTCAAAGCAATATAAAAATAAAAAGGCAGTAAGCGGAGTAAACATAAATGTAAAAAAAGGTGATATATATGGTTTTCTTGGGCAAAATGGCGCAGGAAAAACTACAACTATAAGAATGATTATGGGACTAGTAAAACCAACGGAAGGTGAAGTATCAATGTTCGGGCAGAAGATTATACCGGGACAGTATTCTCACTACGGAAGAATCGGTTCAATTATCGAAGCTTCGGCTTTTTACCCAAATCTCACAGCTGCAGAAAATCTGGAAATAAGTAGACGTCTCATGGGCATTACAAATAAAAGCTATTTGGAAGAAGCACTTGAATCCACAGGAATGACAGAGGTAAGAAATAAAAAGGTAAAAGGCTTTTCTCTCGGTATGAAGCAAAGACTTGGCATTGCCCGTGCTTTACTTCACAAGCCTGAACTTCTCATTCTGGATGAACCCACAAATGGCCTTGATCCGGTTGGTATAAAAGAAATCCGGAAATTGATTCTTGACCTATCTATGAAAAGAAAAATTACTGTTTTTATATCTTCACACATTCTAAGTGAAATTCAGCAAATTGCCACAAAGATTGGAATTATCCATGAAGGCACTCTCCTGGAGGAAATTGAGTTTGACGAGCTGAAAAAGAAAAGTCGAAGCTATGTGGAACTGAAAATAAATAATGATAAAAAGGCTTCCTTCCTACTCGAAAAATCACTGGGCATAACAGACTATAAAATAATAGATCAAGGAATCATCCGAATCTACGAAAAGCTAAATGAAGCTGCTGCCATTAACCGGATAATGTCCGAAAATGGCTTGGAAGTCAGCGGTATTAACGTTATGAACGACACCTTGGAGGATTACTTCCTGCAGCTCACCGGAGGCAGTTTTAAGGTATCGTAAGATATCCACCTAAAAAGTTTTAAAAGTAAACATTAAAGAAAACATTGAAAATATACTATATGGAAAGTAATAAACATCCTTACGTTGCTCTTTTCGTCATAAACCGCGTACCCCTGGGGTAAAATATGCTATAATTTAGATAATGTTTAATTACAAGATGTTTTAGCTGCCGATGACAGCTTTCAAAGTATCTATGAGGAGGTTAATAAATGGAATCAACAGAAAAACAAACTATGGTTCAATATCGGACGGATAGAAAAGGCAATAAGCTTTCCATACTAGGCTATGGCTGCATGAGGTTTACGAAAAATGGAGGCAGTATCGATATAGATAAGGCAGAAAAGGAAGTTATGGAAGCCATCGAAAATGGAGTGAATTATTTTGATACGGCATATGTTTACGGTGGTAGTGAAGTTGCACTTGGAGAGATTTTGAAAAGAAACTCCTGCAGAGACCGTGTTTTTATAGCCACAAAGCTTCCGCATTATATGGTAAAATCCAAGAATAGCCTGGAAAAATATTTTACTGAACAGCTAAACAGACTGCAGACGGACCATATTGATTACTATCTTATGCATATGCTAACAGATGTACAAACTTGGGATAAGCTAAAAGCACTAGGCGTGGAAGAATGGATAAAAGAGAAGCTTCAAAATGGTCAAATACGCAATATCGGCTTTTCTTACCACGGAAATTCCGATATGTTTATTAAACTTCTGGATGAATACGACTGGGACTTTTGCCAGATTCAATATAATTATGTTGATGAACATAGT
>JAEZDX010000058.1 GCA_023417975.1 Bacillota bacterium | reverse complement strand
ATGCCGAACAGTTTATAGCTCTTGCAGAAGAGGAGAACCTTGAAGCAACTATTGTTGCAGAAGTTATCGAAGAAAAAAGATTGATAATGACTTGGAGGCAAAAAGTCATTGTTGATATAGATAGAAGTTTCTTAAATACCAATGGAGCCAAATCCTTTGCCGAAGTCCTAGTAAATGCTCCAAAGAACTTAGAAAACTATTTTATAGCAAAAACTGATGCTTTAGATATAGAACGAAAATGGTATGAAACTATTTCAGATATCAATATCTGTTCACAGAAAGGTCTTTCCGAAAGATTTGACAGTACAATTGGTACCGGTACAGTGCTAATGCCTTTTGGCGGAAAGTGTCAGCTAACTCCAACTGAAGCCATGGCTTGTAAAATTCCGGTACTCAAAGGAGAAACGAAAACAGCTTCTATTATGTCCTACGGATTTAATGCAGACATATCGAAAATCAGCCCGTTTCATGGTGCAGTCTATGCAATCGTAGAGGCAGTAACTAAGGCTGTAGCTGTTGGCGCAGATTATTCAAGAATAAAGCTAACTTTTCAGGAGTACTTTGAAAGATTAGGCAATGATCCAAGCAGATGGGGAAAGCCTTTTGCAGCACTATTGGGAGCATATTATGCTCAGAAAAGCTTAGGAATTGCTGCTATTGGCGGAAAAGACAGTATGTCCGGCAGCTTTAATGAAATGGATGTACCTCCAACCTTAGTAGCATTTGCCGTAGATGTTGTAGATAACTGTGACTATATAGTATCTTCCGAGTTTAAAAAGGCAGGAAGTAAAGTTGTATTAATAACTCCTAGAACAGATGATGACTTTTTACCTGACTTTGATAGCTTAAAAGCAGAATTTAAAATGATTAATAAATTATTCATGGATAAAAAAGTTGCTTCCTGTATGTCCATAAAACGTGGCGGCATATGTGAAGCACTATCAAAAATGTGTTTTGGCAATAAAATCGGTTTTAAGTTCTCACAGGAGAAAGGGAAAATAGATTTATTTGTGCCAAGATATGGTGCGTTTATTTTAGAGCTTGACTCTGAAATTGCTGTACATGAATTATTTAAAGGCTTTGAATATGTTGAACTTGGCGAAACACAAGCTGATGAAGCAATAGTAATAGATAGTATAAAAATTCCGCTTAACAATTTAATTGAGAAATGGAGTAGTCCCTTGGAAAGTGTATTTCCATCAGTTACCCAAACATATGAAGAAGCATATTCAGAAAGAATGTATAGTACTAAGGAACCTAAAAAATGCAACATAAATATAAATAGCGGAAGTCCAAAAGTATTTATCCCTGTTTTCCCCGGTACCAACTGTGAGTATGACTCTGCCAGAGCATTTGAAAAGGCTGGCGGAAGGGTAAGTACAATAGTATTTAAGAACTTAACTTCAAAGCACATAGAAGATTCTGTAAGGCTCATGGAAAAAGAAATAAGAGAGTCACAAATAATAATGTTTCCAGGGGGATTTAGTGCTGGTGATGAGCCTGACGGTTCAGGAAAATTTATAGCGAATGTATTTCGTAATCCTGTGCTGTCAGATGCAATAATGGAGTTACTTAAAAATAGAGATGGATTAATGCTTGGAATTTGCAATGGCTTTCAAGCACTCATCAAACTTGGTCTAGTACCATACGGTGAAATTAAGGATATAGATGAAAACTGTCCAACACTTACTTACAACAATATTGGACGACACGTATCAAGTTTAGTCAATACAAAGCTGGTTTCAAATTTATCTCCTTGGTTCAATTCTATAGAGCTTGGAGACATACACACTATTCCTGTATCGCATGGTGAAGGACGATTTGTAGCACCACAAAGCTTATTAAACCAACTATTTGAAAAAGGTCAGATAGCTACGCAGTATGTAGATTTTCAAGGTTGTCCTGCCGTCTCCATGCCATATAACCCTAACGGATCTATGGCAGCTGTGGAAGGTATCACAAGTCCCGATGGAAGAATATTAGGCAAAATGGCTCACAGTGAAAGAATAGGCAGAAATCTATATAAAAATATAGCAGGAAATAAAGATCAAAAGCTGTTTGAATCAGGTATTAATTATTTTAAATAAAGGAGGGCATTTTATGCAAGTAGCCATTATATTTGGAAGCAAATCCGACAAAGATGTTATGAAAGGTGCAGCTGATGCGCTTAAGGAATTTGGCATTGAATTCAAGGCATTTATTTTATCGGCTCATAGAGTTCCTGAAAAACTTATAGAGGTGCTGGAACAGCTGGAGAAAGAAAACTGTCAATGCATAATCGCAGGAGCAGGCCTGGCTGCACATTTGCCGGGAGTTATAGCTTCACATACTACAAAGCCTGTTATAGGAGTACCAATAAATGCAGCACTTAACGGATTGGATTCACTTTTGTCAATTGTACAAATGCCTAAGTCAATTCCGGTTGCAACTGTAGGAATTAATAATAGCTATAATGCCGGTATGCTGGCAGTTCAGATGATCGCTCTTAAAGATAGTGCTGTTTCTGAAAAGTTAATTGAATTTAGAAAAAGTATGAAGGAAAAATTTATAAATGAAAATAACCAGGGGGTAGAATTCTAATGGATAAATTTATGATGTATGAAGGTAAAGCAAAGAAGGTTTTTACAACAGAAAAAGACGATGAGGTTATAGTATATTATAAGGATGATGCAACTGCCTTTAATGGAGAAAAGAAAGGTCAGATAATGGAAAAGGGAGTTATGAATAACAAAATTACTTCAATGTTGTTTGAACTTCTTAAGGAAAAAGGTATTAAAACACATTTTATAAAGAAGTTGAATGATAGAGAACAGCTTTGTAAAAAAGTTGATATAGTACCACTGGAAGTCATAGTAAGAAATGTGGCAGCCGGAAGTATGGCAAAAAGATTAGGCTTAAATGAAGGCTTCGAACTTAAAACAACTGTGTATGAGATATGTTACAAAAATGATGAATATGGTGATCCTCTTATAAATGATTACCATGCTGTTGCTATCGGATTAACTAATTTTGAAGAATTGGAGCAAATATACTCCATTACAAAACAGGTTAATGAAGTTTTAAAGGAATTCTTTTTGAAGCTCAATATAAAGCTAATCGATTTTAAGTTGGAATTCGGAAGATATAATGGTGAAATAATACTTGCAGATGAAATTTCTCCGGATACATGCAGATTTTGGGATGCAACAACAAATGAAAAGCTCGATAAGGACAGATTCAGAAGAGATCTTGGCAATGTGGAAGATGCTTATAAAGAAATCCTAAACAGAATATCAAATAGTAATTAATGAAAGGACTTTGTTATGATTATAGACGATATGGACAAATTTAAGGAAGAGTGTGGAGTTTTCGGTATTTTTTCTACAGATAAAATAGATGCGGCTTCTCTTACTTACTACGGTCTCTATGCTCTTCAGCACAGAGGCCAGGAAAGTGCAGGAATTGTAACATCAGATGGAAATGAACTTTATAGTTATAAGGATATGGGTTTGGTATGTGATGTATTTAATGAAGATAAACTTTCAACACTAAAAGGTAATTATGCCATCGGTCACGTAAGATATTCCACTACCGGTTCTAGCTGCGCAGATAATGCTCAACCTATACTTACAAAATACAAGTTAGGTTCCATGGCCATTGCCCATAACGGAAACTTAGTCAATGCGGATGTAATAAGAGAGTTGTTGGAAGACTGCGGATGCGTTTTTCACACTTCCATAGATACTGAAGTCATTCTCAACCTAATAGCACGAGGGGCAAAAAAAGGAATAGAAAGTGCAGTTTTCGATGCTGTGCAAGCTATTAAGGGTTCATTTGCAATTGTAATATTAACTGAAGATAAGTTAATAGGTGTACGAGATCCAAACGGAATACGTCCTCTCTGCCTAGGTAAACTTAACAACAGTTATGTACTTTGTTCTGAAAGCTGCGCCTTAGATGCTATAGGGGCAGAGTTTGTAAGAGATGTTAATCCAGGTGAAATAGTAATTATAGATAAGGACGGTTTAAAGTCCATTAATCCATCTGAAAAAACGAGATGTGCAACCTGTTCCTTTGAATATATATATTTTGCAAGGCCTGACAGTGTTATAGACGGTATAAATGTATATGATTCAAGAGTTAAAGCTGGCAGAATTTTATATGATGAGTGTCCTATAGATGCGGATATAGTGGTTGGCGTTCCGGATTCGGGAATAGCTGCTGCTGCAGGTTTTGCAGAAGCTTCAGGTATACCTTTTGGAATTGGTTTTATCAAAAACCGATATGTGGGCAGAACTTTTATCACTCCATCTCAGGAATTGCGAGAGAGAGCTGTTTCGGTAAAGCTTAATCCGCTAAAGGTAAACGTGGAAGGTAAAAGAGTTGTACTCATAGATGATTCTATTGTAAGGGGAACAACAAGCAGAAGACTTGTAGAAATGCTCAGAAAATGCGGTGCTAAGGAAGTTCATTTCAGAGTATCCTCACCAATAGTTAAATATCCGTGTTATTTCGGAATAGATACTCCCTATAGAAGTGAACTAATTGGTGCAAATTCAACCCTTGAACAAATTAGAGAGGAAATAGGAGCTGATTCACTAGGCTATATTAGCATTGAAGGAATGCTTGAGAGCTTCGGAGATAAGCATGCCTTTTGTTTAGGCTGCTTCAACGGCGTATATCCTGTATCTACTCCAATGGAAACTCCAAAAGAAAGACTTGAAAGGTAGGTAAAATATATGATTACTTATAAAGAGGCTGGCGTCAATATTGAAGAAGGCTATAAGTCAGTGAATTTAATAAAGAGCTATGCTCAAAAAACTATGCTTCCTTATGTGCTTAATAGTATTGGGAGTTTTGCAGGTATGGTTGAAATTCCTGAAGGCTATAAAAAGCCGGTTATAGTATCCGGAACTGACGGTGTAGGAACAAAGTTGGATATAGCCTTCAGAATGAAAAAGTATGACACAGTAGGAATAGACTGTGTAGCCATGTGTGTAAATGATATACTTTGCCATGGCGCTCAACCGTTGTTTTTTCTGGATTATATTGCTTGCGGAAAACTGGAAGCAGAAGTTGCTGCTGATTTGGTTAAAGGAGTGTCTGAAGGCTGTCTTCAGTCCGGTTGTGCATTAATCGGAGGCGAAACTGCGGAAATGCCGGGTTTTTATAAAGAAGGAGAATATGATATAGCAGGTTTTGCTGCAGGAATTGTTGAAAAGGATAAAATCATTGATGGTTCTGCAATTGAGTCTGGTGATGTGCTAATTGGCATCTCTTCTTCCGGATTACACAGTAACGGATATTCACTTGTAAGAAAGCTTATCAGTGATTTAGATATTGACTTTAATGGAGCGCCTATCGGTGAGACGCTGCTTACACCTACTAAGATTTATGTAAAACCTGTAATGGAATTACTGAAGCAGTTTAATATAAAAGGAATGGCACATATAACCGGCGGTGGTTTTATTGAAAATGTTCCGAGAATGTTTAAGGATAAATTAACTGCAGTTATTGGAAAGAACAGCTATCCGAAGCCTGCAATTTATGACTACTTGCTTTCCTTAGGGGTAGATGAAACCCATATGTATAATACCTTTAATATGGGAATAGGCTTTGTTTTATGTGCAGCTCCAAAGGACTGTGAAAGTATTATTAAAACACTGCTCTGCCTTGGAGAGACGGCATATAAGATTGGCTATGTGCGCTCCGGAGGTGATGGCGTTTGTTTAGAGTAGCCGTACTTATATCCGGCAGCGGTTCTAACCTGCAGTCTTTGATAGACAGTATAGAAAAAGGTTATTTGGATTGTTCTATAGAATGCGTCATAAGTGATAAAAATAATGTTTATGGCTTAGAAAGAGCACAAAAGCATGGTTTAAAAACTTTTGTAGTAGATAAAAAACAATATGGAAACAGGCTATCCGATGCCATACTAGATATCACAAGCGAAAAAGTTGATTTAATAGTTCTAGCCGGTTTTCTTTCCATTCTTCAAGGAAATATTCTTAAGGAGTTTAAGAATAGAATTATTAATATTCACCCATCGCTAATCCCAAGCTTTTGCGGAAATGGAATGTATGGAATTAAAGTTCACGAAAGTGCAATTAAGTACGGTGTAAAGGTATCTGGTTGCACAGTTCATTTTGTTGATGAGGGTACGGATACAGGTCCAATAGTTCTGCAAAGAACTGTACCTGTATACTTTGAAGATGATGCTTCAACATTACAAAAAAGAGTGCTTGAGGAAGAACATAAGGCATTACCTCAAGCAGTCAAATTAATCTGTGAAGGAAGGATTAATATCCTTAATAACAGAGTTCAGATAATGGATGGAGGTTTATAAATGATTAAAAGGGCTTTGATAAGTGTTTTTGATAAAGATGGAATCCTTGATATTTGCAGCTTTCTTATAAGTAAGAATGTTGAAATTATATCAACGGGAGGTACTTATAAGTTTTTAAAGGAAAAGGGCATTCCTGTTACTGAAGTAAGTGAAATAACTGAATTTCCTGAAATGCTGGATGGGAGAGTAAAAACACTTCATCCCATCATTCATGGCGGAATACTTGCAATGCGTGACAATGAGCAGCATATGAGCACTCTTAAGGAGAAAAATATCGATACTATCGATTTAGTTATTGTTAACTTATATCCTTTCTTCGAAAAAGTTAATAGTGATATTTCCTTTGAAGCAAAAATTGAATTTATTGATATAGGCGGTCCTACAATGTTAAGATCTGCTGCAAAAAACTTTAATGATGTTGTTGTTATTAGTGATAAGACTGATTACAATACCGTTATAGAAGAAATTGAGTCCTTAGGAGAAGTGTGCTTCAGCACTAGAAAAAGACTTGCAGGAAAAGTTTTTAATCTTACTTCAGCCTATGATGCTGCAGTAAGCAGTTTTTTACTTCAAGAAGAGGAATATCCCGAATACTATACAATTTCCTTCAAAAAAGAAAGACAGCTGAGATACGGAGAAAACCCTCATCAGTCAGCAGCATACTATACTTCCACTATTCAGAGCGGTTCCTTGAAAAACTTCGAGTTTCTTAATGGCAAGGAACTTTCCTATAATAATATAAAGGATTTAGACATAGCCTGGAAGGTAGTTAGTGAATTTGAGGAAACTGCTTGCTGTGCGTTAAAGCATAACAGTCCATGCGGGGCAGCCATAGGGGATTCTGTACTGGATGCCTATAAGAAGACATATGCCTGTGACCCAATTTCTATTTTTGGAGGAATAGTTGCAGTAAATAAAAAGGTTGACAAGACTACGGCAGAAGAAATGGCCAAAATATTTTTAGAAGTTATTGCAGCTCCCGATTATGATGAAGATGCCTTAGAAATATTGAGAGCAAAGAAAAACCTCAGAGTTATAAAATGCCATGTCAAACCTCAGAATCTTCATTATATGGTATCTGTTGATGGAGGTCTATTGGTTCAACAGGAAGATAACAAGCTTATAAATGAACTTACAACTGTAACCGAAAATAAGCCATCCCAAAAGGATGTTGAGGATCTGCTCTTCGGTATGAAGATAGTTAAATACGTTAAATCAAATGCTATTGTAGTTGTGAGAGATAAGACGGCTATAGGTATAGGCGGCGGCCAGGTAAACAGAATATGGGCAGCAGCTCAGGCTTTAGAAAGAGCCGGGGATGGGGTAGTGTTGGCTTCTGATGCATTTTTCCCTTTCAATGATGTAGTTGATGAAGCAGCTAAATATGGAATAAAAGCAATTATCCAACCCGGTGGTTCTATAAGAGACAAAGAATCTATTGAAGCTTGTAATGAACATGGTATCTCTATGATTTTTACCGGAATAAGAC
>JAEZDX010000080.1 GCA_023417975.1 Bacillota bacterium | reverse complement strand
GCAGTAAACAGTGCAGGAAGCTGTAATGAAAAGGTGGTTGCGGCTGTAAAAGAGCAGGTTGAAGAAGTAATTCACACCTTTAACTATCCATATACTGTTCCTCAGGCACTTTTAGCACAAAAAATTTGTGAAACTATCGGTATGGATAAAATTTTCTTCCAAAGTACCGGCACAGAAGCCAATGAAGCAATGATAAAAATGGCAAGAAAATATGGAATTGATAAATACGGTGCGGATAAATATCACATTATAACAGCAAAAAAGAGTTTTCACGGAAGAACCTACGGTTCATTAACAGCTACAGGACAGCCGGATAATGCATGCCAGATAGGGTATAAACCGGCACTTCCCGGATTCTCCTATGCGGACTTTAATGATCTTGAAGCTTTCAAAGCTATGGTAACGGAAGCTACTATTGCCATTATGCTTGAACCGATTCAAGGTGAAGGCGGTGTTATTCCTGCAGACCCGGAATTTATGAAAGGCATCAGGCAGTTATGTGATGAAAAAGGCTTACTTTTACTTTTGGACGAAGTGCAAACAGGCTGGTGCAGAACAGGTAAGGTTATGGCTTTTATGGATTATGAAATAAAACCGGATATTATCTCTATGGCAAAGGCTATGGGCGGAGGAATGCCTATAGCAGCTATTTGTGCAACTGAAGAAGTGGCCAAGGCATTCACACCGGGTTCTCACGGTACTACTTATGGAGGCAATCCGGTATGCTGTGCAGCAGCCTTAGCCCAAATTAATGAGTTGCTGGATAATAATTTGGCTGAAAATGCTGAAGAAGTAGGTAATTATTTCATGGATAAGCTTCGTACACTTCCTCATGTTAAAGAAGTAAGAGGAAAGGGACTTTTAGTAGGCGTTGAATTCGATGCACCCGTAGGCTTGGATATAAAACACGGCTGCATAGAAGAAAGATTGCTAGTGACCCTCATCGGAAATTCCATAATACGCATGGTACCTCCGCTCATTGCAACAAAAGAGCATTGCGACAAGGCATATGGAATTTTAAAAGAAGCTGTACAAGCAGCTTATAAAGATTAAAACTCATACAAGCAGTATTTGAAAGAAGGTGGCTTTTCTAAGCCACCTTCTATTTGTTTCTACTTTTTCAATATAAAAACAGGAGTTGAATTCCAAGAAATTACTATTATAAAAATGGACAGTATGTAAACATTTTTAGTTATTAAATATGCAAGAAAAATAGTGATTATTTGACAAATTGATACATATTTCCAACTTTTTTTAATAAATAATGATATGTAATTATTAATTGGTAAAATATTCTTAGCAGCTAAGAAAGATACATAATAGCAAGTTTAGGACAACACTTAATGATTTCAAAATATATAGCTATATATTGCCAAATAAGTTCACTAAAAATCTAGGGGGTTATTTTATGAATAAGAAAGTATTGGTTTTGACAATGACAGCCATGCTAGTTATGTCAATGGCCGGATGTGCAAAAACTTCCGGCACTAGTGGGGGAGGTAAGGGTGAAGTTGTCAAAATAGCAAGTGTTACACCTTTATCAGGATCACAGGCAGCATTAGGGGAATCTATAAAAAATGGGGCAAAGTTAGCATTAACGGAGAGAATTGATGAGTTTAAAAAATTGGGGATTGATTTACAGTTTACTCCGCAGGATGACCAAGCAGATCCAAAGGTTGGAGTTTCTGTAGCCCAGAAGCTCATTGCAGATAAAAATGTTTTAGGAGTTGTAGGACATTGGAATTCCGGTGTTGCTATTCCTTCCTCAGAAATTTATAAGAATGTGAATTTGGCAATGGTTTCTCCTGCCAATACTGCAGTACAAGTTACTGAAAGGGGCTTGGAGGATGTTAACCGTATATGTACAAGAGATGATGTACAAGGTCCTGCTGCAGCAGATTTTGCACTGAGCGACTTATCTGCTAAAACAGCATTTGTAATTCAGGATAAAACAACATACGGACAAGGTGTAGCCGATGAATTTAAGAAGAGATTTTCAGACAAAGGCGGTTCCGTAGTAGGTTACGAAGGAATAACAGCCGGTGAATCTGATTTTAGCGGTGTGTTAAATAAGGTAGCTTCAGTAAAGCCTGATGTTGTCTACTTTGGAGGAATCTATCCTGAAGGTTCTTTAATAATTAAACAGATGAGAGAAAAGAATATAACTGCAAAGTTCATAGGACCTGACGGTATGGACTCAGAAGAAGTAATTAAGATAGCCGGAGATAGTGCAAAAGGAATATATTACACAACAATGGCTGCAGATATAACACTGACCGATGCAGGAAAAGCTTGGTCTGAAAAATATAAGAAGGAATTCGGAAAGACCCCGGAAAACTATGCGGCATATGGATATGATGCAATGAATGTTCTTCTGGATGGATTAAAGAAAGCTATCCAGGATAACGGTAATAAGAAACCATCACAGACCCAAGTTACAAAGGCTGTTAGAGCTGTAAAAGGATTTGCCGGAATTGCTACTAGTGTAACCTTCAATTCTAAAGGTGATAACGAGGAAGCAAAAATGTTTATAACACAGTTTAAGGAAGTTAAATATCCGCCGTCTGTGGTAAAAACTATAACAGCAAAAGATTATCTGAAATAAAAGTTATTTAAATCTGCAATAGGGTCTAGTTAATCTAGATCCTATTTTAGATGTAGATGTGTGAATTTATTTTTCAGTATAGCATAAGGAATTTGAAAGGAAGTGAAGACTATATGTTACAAATCATTCCACAGCTTTTTATAGATGGATTAACCTTAGGATTGGTTTATGCAATTGTAGCACTGGGATATACCATGGTATATGGAATATTAGAGTTTATTAACTTCGCTCATAGTGAGGTATTTATGGTGGGGGCCTTTGCGGGAACCGAGGCGTTACTGTTTCTGCAAAGCGCTGGAGTTTTAGGCTCTATACCTGCTCCACTTGCACTTATACTTGCATTATTATTCGCTATGTTTATAAGTGGAACTTTAGGTGTAATCATAGAAAGAGTAGCTTATAAACCCATTAGGCATGCTCCGAAGCTAATACCGTTTATCTCAGCTATTGGAGTATCCTTCTTTTTGCAGGATTTTGTACGTTTACTAGAAGGATTATTTAGAAATGCATTTTATCTTACTACACCTACTATTTTTAAGTCCAGTATAAAGGTGACAGGCGATTTAAATATTCCCGTTAAGGCAATTTATATAGCGTCGGTAGCAGTAATAATTATGCTTTGCCTAAATGTTTTTATCTCAAAGACTAAATGGGGTAAGGCTATGAGGGCAGTGGCACAGGATCAATCAACTTCAAGTTTAATGAGTATTAATGTAGACAAGGTAATATCTCTAACCTTTTTAATCGGAGCTGCACTTGGTGGAGCTGCAGGAACAATGTTTGCAGTGCAGTATTCGCTAGTAAACCCATATGTAGGCTTTATAATAGGTATGAAAGCTTTCACAGCCGCTGTTTTAGGAGGTATCGGAAATATACCCGGTGCAATGCTTGGTGGTGTGCTGCTGGGACTTTTGGAAACCTTCGGAGCCGCTTCCTTGGGAGCATTGACCCATGGAGTGTTAGGAGCAGAATACAAGGATATTTTTGCTTTCGTAATCTTGATAATTTTACTTTTATTTAAGCCTGGTGGATTACTGGGGCAAACTGTAGGAGAGAAGGTGTAAATGATGAAAAATATTTTAAGCAAATTGCAAATACCATTAGTTATTGCAGCACCTATACTTTTTCTTATGTTTACGGATTCGGCACTGCTTTTCTTACTATATGTATTTTCATTATTTATGCTGTATAAATGCAAAATAAAAGTTCCTATAAAGCTGGCCGCAGCCGCAGCTAACTTGTTGATAGTAATCCCTATAATAGGGAAGTCAAACAGTTATTATTTAGATATATTAACCCAAGTAGGAATTTATTCCGTATTGGCCATAGGACTAAATATTGTTGTAGGTTTTGCAGGTTTGTTGGATCTGGGCTATGTTGGATTTTACGCTACAGGAGCTTATGTTTACGCCATATTTGCGTCAGCTCAGGCTGGCAATTTCATGGGAAGCTCTTGGAGTCCCGTATCCGGTAACTATTTCTGGCTGTTTCTCATTATAGCCATGGCAGTGGCAGCAGGAGTAGGAATATTATTGGGGCTTCCGGTATTAAGATTAAAGGGAGATTATCTTGCTATAGTAACCTTAGGCTTTGGAGAAATTATAAGAATTTTGCTTAATAACTTGGATAAGCCTGTTAATATAACTAACGGACCAAAAGGTATTGTACCGATTGAACCACCCAAATTTTTCGGAATTACATTAAATACTCCTATAGATTTTTACTTTATTGTGCTTGGAATTCTTCTAATAACAATAGTTATAGTAAATAGGCTTAACAATTCTAAAATAGGAAGAGCCTGGACTGCAATAAGAGAAGACGAACTGGCAGCAAGAACTATGGGAGTGCCTCTTATAAAGATGAAGCTTTTTGCCTTCGCCTGTGGAGCAGCCTTTGCAGGTATGATGGGGGTAATCTTTGCGGCAAAACAGAATTTCATTGATCCGTCCAGCTTTGGATTTATGGAATCTATAGGTATACTTGCAATGATACTTCTCGGCGGAATGGGCAGTATAGCAGGGGTAATGACGGGTGCCGCCGCAGTAATAATACTGCAGCTTCATATATTAAAGGAATTATCCGGCTATTTAGTAGGCTTATCAAATTCGGGTATAATAAATCTTCCGTCACAGCTTGACCCTGCAAAGTATGAGAGATTAGTCTTTGGATTGATTTTAATAATTATGTGTATTGTGAGACCTAAAGGAATTTTACCGGTTAAGAGAAAGCTGCATATTGTCGGTAAAAAGCTGATTAGTATAGTAAAAAAAGAGAATAACTCTACTGTATCTTAATTTTGAAATTAGAGGAGGGATAATATGGCCTTGCTGGCAATTAAAGAATTGAGTAAGCATTTTGGAGGGTTGGTTGCCGTTGACGCTGTTGATTTAGAGATAGAAAAAGGACAAATTGTAAGTGTAATAGGTCCTAACGGTGCCGGAAAAACAACTTTTTTTAACATGATAAGTGGATTATATACTCCCGATGGTGGAGACATAACCTTTGAAGGTAAAAAAATCAATAAATTTTCTCCGGAAAAAGTAGCTGCACTTAAAATTTCCAGAACCTTTCAGAATATTAGGCTTTTTCCTGAGATGCTCACAATTGAAAATATTATGGTAGGTATGAACATTAATATAGCTTATAAAATAACAGATGTAATATTTAAAACAAAAAGGATGAGAAATGAAGAAGAAAAGATTTATTCCGAAGCGTTGCAGCTGTTGGAATATGTGGGCTTGAAGGGAAAGGAAAATGAGCTTGCCAAAAGTCTTCCCTACGGAGACCAGAGAAGGTTGGAAATTGCAAGAGCACTTGCAATTAAGCCTAAGCTGCTTTTATTGGATGAGCCTGCTGCAGGTTTAAATCCTAAGGAAACCGATGAAATGAAACAGTTTATTATGAAGGTAAGAGATGATTTCGGCTGTGCAGTATTGCTCATCGAGCACGATATGAAATTAGTTATGGGACTTTCAGATAAGATAGCGGTTATTAATTATGGGGTTAAAATAGCAGAGGGCAAACCTGAGGCTATAAAAAACAATAAAGAAGTAATAAGTGCATATCTTGGTGATGAACAAGAAGATATAACTGCATAGTGAGGTTTCGAGTGAAGGGAGGATAATTATGGCGAAGGATGAGGTAGTATTACAATTAAAAGATGTTAATACCTATTACGGAAATATTCATGCACTTAAAGGAGTTTCTTTTCAAGTAAAAAAAGGTGAAATTGTAACTTTGATAGGAAGTAATGGCGCAGGTAAGAGTACAACCTTAAGGACTATTTCTTCAATTATTAAGCCTAAAAGCGGAGAAGTTTATTTTGAAGATAAATTAATAAATACGCTGCCGCCTCATAAGGTTTCAGCTCTTGGTATAGCACATGTACCGGAGGGAAGAAAGATATTTCCAAGAATGACAGTGGAAGAAAATTTGCAGATGGGAGCCTTTAGGTTTAATGATAATAATAAGATAAAGAAAAGTATGGAGGAGGTATATGAGCTTTTTCCAAGATTAAAGGAAAGAGAGAAGCAAAAGGGAGGTACGTTAAGCGGCGGTGAACAGCAGATGCTTGCAATAGGACGTTCTTTAATGTCTGAGCCATCTATACTCATAATGGATGAACCGTCGATGGGATTAGCACCGTTAATGGTAAGTCTAATATTTGATACTATAAAAAAGCTAAATTCAGATGGAATGACCATACTTCTCGTAGAGCAAAATGCAAATAAAGCCTTGAAGATTGCGGATAGAGGTTATGTACTTCAAACAGGCTCCGTAATACTGCAAGGTACCGGAGCGGAATTGCTGAGCAGTGAATTGGTAAGAGAAGCATACTTGGGATAGCTATAAAGAAATGGGAGTGTAAAGCAAATGGAAAATTTAGGTTATTACAATGGAGAATATGATTTAATAGAGAACATGAGAATACCGATGAATGACCGTGTATGTTATTTCGGTGATGGAGTATATGATGCAACCTACAGCAGAAATCACAAGATATTTGCCTTGGATGAGCATATAGACCGTTTTTATAACAGTGCAGGGCTTCTCGGGATTAATATTCCGCATACGAAGATGGAGCTTAAAACTTTGCTTAAGGACCTGGTGATGGAGGTTGACGCCGGAGAACAATTTGTGTATTGGCAGGTCACAAGAGGAACAGCCATGAGAAATCATGCTTTCCCATCGGGAGAGATAAAGGCTAACATTTGGATTATATTAAAACCGCTGAATATTAAGGACATGTCAGTAAAAATAAAATTGATCACTTTGGAGGATACAAGATTCTTACACTGCAATATTAAAACCTTAAATCTTCTTCCAAGTGTAATTGCAGCCCAAAAGACGGAAGAAGCAGGATGTCAGGAAGCAGTATTTCATAGGGGAGACAGAGTTACTGAATGTGCTCACAGCAATGTATCTATCATTAAAGACGGGATTTTTAAGACGGCACCTACGGATAATTTAATACTTCCGGGAATAGCAAGGGCACACATTATAAGAATGTGCGAAAAATTTGATATTCCTGTTGATGAAACCCCTTTTACACTAAAGGAATTAATGGAGGCAGATGAAGTTATAGTTACAAGCTCAGGTCAGTTTTGTATGACGGCCTGCGAGATTGATGGCAAGCCGGTGGGAGGAAAATCACAGGGCCTTGTTAAAAAGCTGCAGGAGGCACTGCTGAACGAATTTCTGGAAGAAACAAACTAGACTTGGGAGGCGGCTCAAATGAATCAAGAACAATTGACTGTATTAAACGTAGGGGAGAACTTGGATAACTTAATGAATCTTGACCCCAGGGGATATGGTGTATGCAGAATTTTATACAGTGCGGCAAGGGAGTATACTAAGGAACCGTTGACCGTTAACAGCGGTAAGAAATTAATAGAAACCTTAAAGCAAGGGGATTTGGTATATATAATGACAGGCTTTGTACTGCTTCCTTTTAAAAAGGCAGAGATGGATGGTATAGTAAGCTCTCTGCTTTTGGCCAGAGCTCTTGTAAAAGGTTTTAATGTAAAGCCCGTAATAGTATGCCCCAAGGATTGCATTAAGGCAGTGGAAAATTTGGCTTACGTAGTGGGACTACATTTTCATGATAATATTGAAGCTTTGAAGCAATATCCCCTTTCTCTTGCTGCAATAGCCTTTACAAAGCATGAAGACGAAGCGGAAAGACAGGCAGAGGAGCTTATGGCTGAAGGATTACCGGCAGCAGTAATAAGCATAGAATGTCCGGGAGCCAATTCTCTTGGTGTGTATCATAATGCAGTAGGTGTGGATGTAAGTGACTTGGAAGCAAAACAGGATATATTATTTGTAAAATTAAAGGAAAGTGGAGTTCTTAATATTGCCATCGGCGACCTTGGAAATGAATTGGGTATGGGAGCCTTAAAGGAACATTTGGAGGAATATGTACCTTATGCAGCACAAGGCGGCTGTCAATGCGTTTGTAATGGCGGAATACTTGCAAGCGTAAAGGCGGATAATATTATAACTGCAACAGTGTCGGACTGGGGCTGCTATGGACTTATAGGAGCACTGGCCTACTTAAAAAAGGACATAAATATAATGCATACAAAAGAGATGGAGAAGGACGCACTTATTACAGCATCCAGAAGCGGCATGATAGATATGTACGGAGATTTGATTCCGGCAATAGACGGATGTAATTTGGAGATGAACACTTCAATAGTAAGTCTCATGAGAGAATGTATAGCTTCAGCTATAAATCTGGAGAAAACATGCGCCACTTGGTTTGAAAAAGTAATAGAGCTTGGTTTTTACAACCATTAAGTATATATTGACTAAGAAAATGAAAGATTGAAAAGTGTTTAAATTTGGAGAACACGTAATTGGGGGGCAATAGATATGGATTATTCAAGTATGAAACCATTAGAAGTCCGTAAACTCATACGGGAAGAAAAGATTACAACGCCTACAGCCGGAATGTGTGCAGGATATGCACAGGCTAATTTGGTGATTTTACCTAAGGAATTGGCTTATGATTTCTTGTTGTTTACTCAAAGAAATCCTAAGCCTTGTCCTATTCTTGAAGTAAGTGATGCAGGAAGCAAAAAGCTTAGCTTCCTCGGTGAAGATATTGATATAACAACGGATATACCGAAATACCGGGTATATGAAAGAGGAATTTTGACCGGTGAATATACAAATATAGAAGGTCTTTGGAGAAAGGATTTTGTAAGCTTTTTAATCGGCTGCAGCTTTTCCTTTGAATCAGAGCTTATTGAGGCGAATATTCCCATAAGGCACATCGAAGAGAACTGTAATGTGCCTATGTTTATTACTGATATAGATTGTATACCTGCAGGCAGCTTTAATGGCAAAATGGTAGTAAGCATGAGACCGCTGCCTTACGATAAAATAGTTAAGGCTTCCTTGGTAAGCGGACAAATGCCTAAGGTTCACGGTGCGCCGGTGCACATAGGAGATCCGTCAGCTATAGGTATTAAAGATATAAATAAACCGGATTTTGGAGATGCGGTAACTATAAATAAAGATGAAGTACCTGTATTTTGGGCCTGCGGAGTTACACCTCAGGCGGTAGTTATGAACGTAAAGCCGGAAATAGTAATTACACATTCCCCGGGACATATGCTTATAACAGATATAAAAAATGTAGATTTAAAATATTAAAAGCTTGAAGCCTTAACAGGTTTTCATTTTGGTATGAAGTTATTTATCTATGTGAAAGGAT
>JAEZDX010000040.1 GCA_023417975.1 Bacillota bacterium | reverse complement strand
GCAGAATTGAAAACGGAGATATTGCAGCTAAGAAAAAATTGGCTGAAGCTAATCTCAGACTTGTAGTAAGTATAGCAAAACGTTATGTTGGAAGAGGTATGTTGTTCTTGGACCTCATTCAGGAAGGAAATTTGGGACTTATAAAAGCTGTTGAAAAGTTTGATTATAGAAAAGGCTTTAAGTTCAGTACTTATGCTACATGGTGGATTAGGCAGGCCATTACTAGAGCAATTGCAGATCAGGCTCGTACAATAAGAATACCTGTCCATATGGTTGAAACTATAAATAAATTGATTAGAGTATCCAGACAGCTTTTACAAGAGCTAGGAAGAGAACCGCAGCCTGAAGAAGTAGCAAAGATTATGGAAATGCCTGTAGATAAAGTTAGAGAGATAATGAAAATTGCTCAAGAACCTGTATCTCTTGAAACACCTATTGGTGAAGAGGAAGACAGTCATTTGGGAGACTTTATACCTGATGACGAAGCTCCTGCACCTGCAGAGGCGGCTGCTTTTACTATGTTAAAAGAGCAGCTTATAAATGTACTTGATACTTTAACTCCGAGAGAAGAAAAAGTGTTAAGACTTAGATTCGGTTTAGATGACGGTAGAGCAAGAACACTGGAAGAAGTAGGTAAAGAGTTTAATGTTACTAGAGAAAGAATAAGACAGATAGAGGCCAAGGCATTAAGAAAACTCCGACACCCAAGCAGAAGCAAGAAATTAAAGGATTACCTCGATTAAAGTCCCAAAATGCTGATCCTAACGGATTGGCATTTTTATTATATAAGGGCATAAAGCTATAATTAAGTAGGATATTTAATATCCATTACAGCAACTAAGTTTTTCGGACTGTTCGGAAATGGTTACTTATGCTATAATTATGAGTTGGAAGGTGATAATATGATGGAATACAAACCAACCAGAGGTAGTGCCTCTATTTATATTCTTTTAATTGCGCTGCTTTCAAATTTATTTATTGCAATATTATTGAAGCTGGTAGATTCTTATTTAATATATTGTATTTTGATGGTTGCTTTGGTGGTAATTGATATTTACTACCTGTACTACTTTATTATTGATGTTACTCTGCGCTATACAATAACTGACAATAACCATTTAATTGTAAACAGCTTCTGGAAGCTGAAAAAAGTGGATATAGATTTAAAGAAAGTAAAGGGTTATATGTGCACCAGCACTAATATTCACGGTATTAAACTGTCAGGCATAGGCAATGATAAATTTGCCTATGGAAGAAATATAATAGACAAAATAGGGACAACTTATATGTACGTATCGTCCAGTAAAGATGTATTGTATTTGAAAACTGAGGATATGTGCTATGCTTTATCTGCCGTTGGCAATGAGAATATTAAAGCTGCACTCAATGAACTTTCCATATCGGAAGGAATTGAAGAATATGTTGAGCAAGCAAATGTTGAATTGCATAAGGACAAGAAGTTTTTTATACCATTCATAATAGTATCTGTATTGATTGTTATTATGATATTGAATCCATTTATTCTTTACTTAAAGGACCTTTTGCCTAACCTTATGCCGTTGACCTTCGATACTTCTTTTATGCCATTGACAAAAGGCACGGGGAAGCAGTTTGCTTTTAAGCAAATGACATATGGAGTTATGAATATGATAATTCTGTTTTGTATGTATTATGCCTCATATTTTTGTGCAAAATATGATAGAAAAACGGCATACAGATATATTTATATAAGCTTATTGATAGTTTCCGTATTTTTGTTCCTTCAGTTAAAAATATTAGCAGCATATATATAAACAGTGTAAGATTAAAACCGAACTATCATATTAATAGCAGGAGAAAACATGAATATTAGTAATAGATTAAAGACAATAGCTAACATGGTTGATGAGTGTGAATCCATAGCGGATATAGGTACGGACCATGGATACATACCAATATACCTTGTGAAGAACGGAATTTGTGAACATGCCATAGCATCAGATATAAACGCAGGGCCTGTTAAAAGAGCTGTAAACAACGTTAAAGCGCATGGATATTACAAGACAATACTATGCAGGCTGGGGGCAGGGCTCAATACTATCTCTGCGGGAGAAGTGGATGGTGCGGTTATTGCAGGTATGGGAGGATATCTAATTATCGATATTCTTGAAGAAAGAATGGACATTGTCAAAAAGCTGAAATTTATAGTGCTTCAGCCTGTTCAGCATGCTGAGGTGCTTAGAAAGCATTTATATAAAAAAGGCTATGAAATATTGGACGAAGAGCTGTGCTTTGATGAAGGAAAATACTACGAGATAATTAAGGTAAGGTATGGTGAAAAAGAAAGCAAGGTTGAAGATATATATTGTAATGTAAGCCGTATTTTGATTGAGAAAAGACATCCGCTTTTAAAGGAATATATTGAGATGAAAATTCGTAGAAATGAAAATGCCATAAGCTCTATTGACAAGGATACGGATACAGCCAGAGCAAGAAAGCAGGAATTAATTAAGCTTAATACGGATTTAAAGGAGATATTGAAATGTCTTTGATATTATCTGAGATTATAGACATAATGGAAAGCGTCGCACCAAAGGAATTAAAAGAAGATTATGATAATGTAGGGCTCATGGTGGGAGAAAAGCAATGTAAAATAAATTCAGTTCTCATAGCGCTTGATTGTACCTTAGAGGTTATGCAGGAGGCTATAGAAAAGAATTGTGAGCTAATACTTTGTCATCATCCGTTATTGTTTAATAGACCTTCAAGCATAACTGACAGTACGCTGCTTGGACGAAAGATAAGAACTGCAATAAAAAACAATTTAAATATATATGCAGCTCATACGAACCTTGATAGCGCTGAAGGCGGACTTAATGATTTGATAACTCATATGCTGGGGTTTCATAATTCAATTGTAATGGAAAGAAATTTAAGCGGCAGAGAAGGCTTTGCTGACGGCATAGGACGATTGGTAGAACTTGAAATTGAAAAGGGCTTGGTAGAAGTATGCAATGAAGTAAAGCAAGCTTTAGGCTTGGAGCATTTAAGATATTGCGGCAATAGTGAGTGGAAGATTAAGAAGCTTGCTATTGTAAACGGAAGCGGGCAGGACTTTTTTGATAAGGCTGTTAGTATGGGAGCAGATTGTATTATAACCGGTGATACTACATATCATTATGTAAGTGATTTATATGAGGAAGGAATCGCAGTTATTGATGCAGGACATTTCGGTACGGAGTGGCCGGCCATGAAGAATTTCGGTGTAAAATTTAAGAATATGCTTGAGCAAAAAGGCTTGTGCTTAGAGGTAATTATATCGGAAAAGAGCTTTGATCCATATAAGATGCTTTAGACTTTTCGGAAAATAAATAGTACATTTCCTCAAAATACTATTTGCTTCTGTTAGCTTTATGTGTTAATATGTATCTTGCGAGTAAGTCAGACAATCGCTGCCCGGTAATGCCGGGGAGAGGAAAGTCCGAGCTCCATAGGGCAGGGTGCTGGGTAACTCCCAGTGGAGGCGACTCTAAGGAAAGTGCAACAGAGAGATACCGCCGTTTTTTACGGTAAGGGTGGAAAGGCGAGGTAAGAGCTCACCAGCGCATTGGCGACTTTGCGGCTATGTAAACCCCACCTGGAGCAAGACCGAATAGGGAGGCATATGGGATTGCCCGTCCCGCCTCCGGGTGTGTCGCTGGAGCCCGTCTGGTAACAGCGGGCCTAGATAGATGATTGTCAAATACAGAACTCGGCTTACAGATTTGCTCGGCACATGAAAACCATCAGGTTGATACCTGGTGGTTTTGCTTTTTTGCCGCGGTGAATTCATTTCGTACAGGAAGCAGCTAAATCGAAGGAAAGTAATGAAGCACCTACATAGTAGGTTGATATAGAAGAATGTCCACGGGTTACGGCGGAAGAGAAGAGGAAAGGTAAGGAAATTATCTTTACAACCAAGAAAGCGACTTCTAAGAACAAACAAAAGAGAATATTAAGAAAAAATGTAAAAATACGTAAATTATTATTGTAAAGTATTTACAATAATCGAGTGATATCTTATAATTATATTATGGACAACAAAAATAATCGATAACAGAAATAAATTTTATTCGTACCTGAAAACATGTTCCACATAGAACTAAAATCACTAAGCTTACAATTATGAATGAAATCTAATTGATTGGAGATTGAAGGTAGCTCGAGATACCTTTAATATATAAATTATCAACATAAATCCTAAGATGAAAATGCTATGGCCCGGACACATGTACTATATAGCAGTGTACTTTCATTACTAAATAAGTTTGTAATGAAATGTATAATATGCTTAAGATTAATACAAAAATTCTGTTAATCTTAAAGCATACATTGGGAAAAAATGTTAGATTATTGTTGCGTGACAAAAACATCAAAAACCAATATGGATAAATTCAACTTAAAAAGTCAGTAAAAATTTATATGTTTAAAGGAGAGAAATAAAATGAAAAAGATGAAAAGAGTGGCTTTTTTATTTGCTTTGTGTTTAGGTATTATGAATTTGCTGCCAGCAGTAGCTAAAGCTGATACAACATATTCTTCATGGTCAGAAAGAGGATCCAAAATCACTTTGGCTTGGTCAAGAAATGATTTATGGTGGACAATTAATTCTGCTTATGATATCAAGTCTTGGGATTACGATCAAGACCACTTCGGGTTATTTGTTGTTAATAATGGAGCTAAGAAAATGAATTTCTCTAATGTTGATACATACTATATTATGTTTACAAATACATTCAAGGCAGGGGTTACAATTGGTGGACAAACTCTCGGGTTTGATACTGATTTTGACGATACAGCTGAAGCGTGGTGGAATGGAAACTGTTATTGGGAGTTCCAATAATCTATTAAGCAGAACGAGAGAATAAAAACCATAAAGGCCTTTATGGAAAATACAAAAAAATACGTTTACTTCTGAGCAAGTGATTGTTTGGAAGTAAACGGATTAATTGCGAAGGAGAATGTTTTATGATAGAGTGTATAGATTTTTCTAAAAGCTATTCAAAAAAATCTATAATAGAAAAATCCGATTTTGAAATAAGAGATAATAAAATTTCATTCTTAATGGGACCTAATGGTTCTGGAAAAACTACACTTATCAAATGTATGATGGAGATGGAAAGTCATAACGGTAAGTTTGTTTTTGATGGTAAAACCATTAGTGAGGTGAGAGACAATTGTCTTGTTATATGGGATGATTGCCCCTTTTATACAAATATCAGCGGAATGAAAAATCTTATAATCTTTGGCGAAGATAAATGTTCCCGGAATCAAATTATGGAAATTGCAAATAAGTACCTGGATCATGAAACATTAAAAAGAAAGATAAGAACATATTCTTATGGACAAAAGAAAAAATTAGCACTGGCATTAGTGGAGATTTTGAAGCCTAAATATTTGATTATGGATGAGATATCAAATGGGTTAGATTATGAGTCTATAAAGGTGTTAAAGAAGACTATGAAAAAATGGTGTAATGAAATGACTATTCTCGTTACAGGGCATCAATTTGGTTTTTACAATGAACTGATTGATGATTTGTTTGTGTTTAAAGATAAAAAAATATTGCTATTAAAAAGTGACTTTTCTAGTAGTGGTGACAAGCTGGAGGATATATATGATGAAGAAATACTTTAAGCAGGAAATATTATATGGGATAAATTCAAAAAGTTATTTTGTTATTACAATTCTTCTTGTTGTATTATTTGGAGGTATTCTGTTTTTAAATTATAGTTCGGTAACTGATTCATATAACAATTATAAAAAGACAGAAGATTACTATAAAAAAAATAATCTGGATATTCAAAAAGATTTGTCGGGTACATACAATGTGGAACAAGATGGAAATAGCGGTAAGGTTTCTAATCCTATATTATATTATAAAGTAACTGTAAGCAAATACGCTTACGCTGCAAGTCCTCGCTATACTTTATCACAACTGTTGGAAGCTTCAGTTGCACTTTTTCCGTTAGTATTCGGGGTTCTTGGGCTGGTAGTTGCTACTCATGATTTTAAGTATAAAACCATAAAGTTAAAAACTGCTAGAATGAATAAATGGTCTCTTGGGATTTCAAAGCAATTATCAATTGCCTTTATAAGTTTTTTCATTCTTGCAGCTGCATTGGCAATTTCCTATGTTATAGGATCCTTTATGTATAGCGGTTTGTCAAGTGCTGTACCATTGGATCAATTCAAATCCAGTGTAGTACCGACAAAATCACCAATGATGACTAAATTTATCTTTGGATATGCTACAGCATTAATTTTTGCAGAAATAGGATACACTTTAGGGATGTTGTTTAAAAACATATCGGTAGGAATAATAGCAATAGTTATATATACATTTGTTTATACAAAATTTGGTCAATTTGGTTTAAAGAACTCTCTTTATTATTTCCAAAAAAAGCTTTTTGATTTTTATGGTGTGGTTTCTGCTGTACAACCATCAGATAAAACAACGACGCCAATAGCAGTTTTAATTGTAGTATTGGTTGTAGCCATACTGATTATTACAAATATGATTGTTTTGGTAAAGCGAAGTTCGTATGAAAGTTAACAAGTTCACAATATGAATTTTTTTATGCCTATGAATAAAGTGAGGTGTAACACCGATAATGAAGAAATTTAAATCTATATTAATAATTTTGATAATCTTGATTTTGGCAATAGCATTATTTACAATCATAAGTAACTTTCTATTCAAGCACGATATTAGGTACGGTTCTTAGATTAGCGTTAGAAAATAATCCGAAGGGAATTTAAGTTAATAGAGAGACAAGGAGACGGTGAACCACTTGTGAAGTGGCATTTGAATATAGTATACTAAAATTAGCACTTAAATTTGAAAGTTAGCGCAGTAAAAATGGTAACGAGCGCAATTTTTGATGTTCACAAAATATAAAAGTTTATATTCTATGCAGGTTGAGCGCATGTACAAGAAATAAAAAATGTTTTGTAATTCATTTTAAATATGGTTATTGTACAGTACGGGATTCAGCTTACGGATTTGATAGCGTCATATATGCACCAGGTTTTATACCTGGTTTTTGTTTTTTGCTATTTTTTAGTTAAGTACATTTGGAAAAGGATAAAATAAATATTTATTTGAAATTATTAAAAGCAGATGTGACTATTTTAGATGCTAATTCGTTTTGTATGTGAAAGGTGGTGTAACTTATGCACAGTTCTTTAGGAAAAAGCTGTGATAATTTTCCTGAGAAATATAGTTTATATAGTGATATGCTGTATAGAATTTGTATGGTCTATCTCGGTAATAAAGAGGATGTTGAAGAGGCTATGCAGGAAGCATTTATGAAACTTATATACAAAAGTCCTAGGTTTATTAATAATGAACACGAAAAAGCATGGCTCATTAGAGTAACCGTTAATCTATGCAAAGATATGGTTAGAAGTGTGTGGCACAAACGGGTTATTAGGATGGACATCATTAAAAATTATTATGACAATGCTGCAGATATTTGTATTATGGAAGAAATTCTGAAACTTTCCCCTAAGTATAAGGACATTATTTATCTATACTATTTTGAACAATATACTGTGAAGGAAATAGCAGAGATACTTAAGGTATCTGAATCTGCAGTAAAAATGCGATTAAAACGGGGTAGAGAAGCTCTTAAAATTCAATTGGAAGGAGAATATATATGAATGGTTCTGATATCAAGAATGTTCTTGAAAAACTAACACCTGATATAGAAATGGAACAAAGGCTGACTGAAAAGCTTATGAGGAAAAATTACAAAAGATTTAATGTAAGACATATGTCCGCAATAGCCGCAAGCCTAATCATAATTTTATCAGTTGGAATCTTCGGTTATAGACTTACTGAGAAAAAGTTGACTAATAATAGCAATAGTGTTGCTTCAGGAAATGGTATAGATATACCTAAAATACAGTTGCCGGAAAGAACTACCGGAATGGAAGATATGATAGGTCTTATTGTATATCAAGGCAGAATATATACCCAATGCGGAACAAAGATAAGCCCCGACATGGCAGAAAAGCTTAAAGGTGTCAAGCTCGGTACAACAAAAGGGAATATAGATGAATGGAGTAAGCAGAAGGATTATGCAGTGGAGTTTGCATCAAGCATAGGAAAAACGGATGTTTATGCTGTTAATGGATACGATAAAAACTTTAGAATAATGACATATAACAAAATAGACGGAGCTGTTTATTCGGAATTTTATGAATGTTTTAACGGAATTGTGATAAAAAACGGAGATGATCTTTTCAGTAAACTAAAGATAGAGAATAATATAAAGTCTGCAAAGCAAGAGAAGTTTGATAGCTGGAATCATAATAAACAGCAATATGAGGAACTGAAAAACCTGGAAGAGTTAAATGACTTTGTAATTGAATTGAAAAATGCCATTCCCTTGGCACAAAATAGCTTGTCTTATCTTTTTGATGCTGAAGGGGATGAGAATCAAAAGTTTGTGTATATCACTTTAAATGATGGTTGTGAAGTGCAGCTGAGACTTTTCAAAGATGGATATATTTTTTATAATCATGTATTTTTCATAATGGTCAATAAAGCCTTTAGCAAGCTTTGTGATATATTGGAGTAAGTAATTAACTTGACTTACTTTACTTGGAATATAACAATGTGAGGTATACGTTATGCATAAGAACACTAAATAAGGGAAAAATGAGAGGGATGATAAAACAGATATTCTATAAAACATAGAATTATGCTTAAGGCCTGAAGCTATCTGTCATCTACTTTGGCGTAATATACGCAGCAGAAAAATGCTGGGGTTACGTTTACACATAACTTGGAAAAGTACACTTGTAATATATAACTCATTTGTAATATATGATTATGATATTCGCTGTTAAGCCCAAAAACCATTGACACCTAGGGGGTCAGATAGTAGAATTATCATTAGATTATAGATATAATCGGTTTCAAAATTAGGCTTATACAGTATGAGTTATTTGCTAATGTACAAAAGAAATAATTTTTTATGGTAAGGAGGGGGTGGCTTGAAAACTACTCTGTCAAATCAACTTCCCATGGGGAGACGGAAGAATTCCGGTTATTTAAAACGTTATTGGACACTTTATCTTCTGTTAGCACTTCCTGTGGCTTATTTTATTGTTTTTCGTTATATCCCGATGACTTATATTCAAATTGCTTTCAAGAAATATAGCATTGTAAAAAGTGTTTGGGATATGCCTTTAGCAGACAAAAATGGCTTTGAATATTTTATCAAGGCATTCTCTAACCGCGACTTCCTATACGCGCTGCGTAATACACTTACGCTAAATTTATTGGATTTGATATTTGGCTTCCCTGCGCCGATTATATTGGCCATATTGCTGAATGAACTGGCATTTAAACGATTTAAGAAAATAACGCAGACTGTTGCTTATATGCCTCACTTTCTGTCTTGGATTATAATTTCAGGTATGGCACTACAGCTTTTTGCTCCAAGTACAGGACTTGTAAATATTGTACTTAATCGCTTCGGCATCCAGTCAATTCCGTTCTTGAACGATCCTAAGCACTGGATTGCAACTTATATAGTATTAGGTATTTGGCAAAGCATAGGCTGGAATACTATAATTTATCTGGCAGCTATAACAGGTATTGACCCAGAATTATATGAAGCTGCTTCAATGGATGGAGCAGGACGTTTAAAGAAAATATGGCACATAACGTTACCAAGCTTGCGTTCAACTATAATTATATTGCTTATAATGAATCTTGGACGTATTTTAGGCAGTGATTTTGACCGACCGTTTGCTATGGGAAATACTTTGGTTAAATCAGTGTCGAATGTTCTCGCAACTTTTGTTTATACAAACGGTATCCGTGGTCTGCAATTCTCACTTACTGCAGCAGTGGGACTGTTTCAGTCTGTTATCTGTGTTATTTTCCTACTCGCCGCAAATGCTATTGCTAAAAAATTCGGTGAGCAGGGAGTATGGTAAGGGAGGATTGAAATATGATAAAATCGAAAAGCTCGAAAATTGGAGATTGGGTTATAGCCTTTATCTGCTTGCTGGTGATAATAGTTTGTCTATTACCAATGCTTAACGTTTTGGCACGATCACTAAGTTCCTCAGAAGCGTTAATACGTAACGAGGTAATGCTGTGGCCAAAAGGCTTCAATCTTCAGGCATACAAGTTTGTACTTGGTGATTCCAAGTACACATGGTCTATCGCATGGACTGTAATATTAACAGCTATATGTACAGTAGTTTCCATGATAATGACTACCTTCTGTGCTTATCCGCTTATTTATGATAAGCTCAAGGGACGTACTTTTATTAGTGGTTTAATGATATTCACAATGTACTTTAATGCAGGCGTTATTCCATCATACCTTCTGTTAAGGGACTTAAGTTTGCTGAACAACCCGTTAGTACTTATTATTCCAAACTGTTTAAGCGTATTTAATGTAATCATAATGAGAAGCTTTCTTTACAATGTACCCGACAGTTTGAGAGAATCAGCAGAAATAGATGGAGCAGGACCAATAAGAATACTATTCAGCATTTATTTACCGCTTTCTACTCCGGTAATAGCTACACTTTCACTTTTCTATGCCGTAGGAAGATGGAACGGTTTCTCAGATGCTTTGATGTATATGAACAACAGAGTATATTATCCTATACAGTTGCTGCTATACAATATTATCAATAGTATAACAAGTGTTGACGTTGCAACCCAAGAAGGCTTTTCAAGTCCGGGACTTTCCGAAACATTAAAGGCTGCAACAGTTATGGTTGCTACAGTACCTATATTATTAGTTTATCCATGGCTTCAAAGATATTTTATCACTGGAGTTACTTTAGGTGCTGTAAAGGGTTAACTTGTGACACAGACACCATGTGTCTTATAAAATATATAAAAAATTTTAGGAGGGTTTATTATGAAAAAGGCTATTTCTCTTTTGCTCGCTGGCCTTATGACATCCGCACTTTTTGTAGGCTGTAAAGGGACTACAAAAGACGGTAACAAAGATTCAGGTAAGTCATTAAATACTTCTGAAGTAGTAGACGGTAAGTTTGTTAATGTTAAAAAATTAACCGTTGAAGTATATGACCGTGCTAATGATGGCGGTTCAAAGCCTGAAGACAATTATTACACTAAGTATATCCATGATGGATTACTTAAGGATCACAACATCGATGTAAAATTTGTTCCTGTTCCTCGTTGGACAGAAACTGAAGCAATCAACAATTTGCTTGCAGCTAATAATGCACCTGATCTATGTGTAACATACAGCTATCCAACAATACAGACTTATGCTAATATGGGTGGTGTAACTGATTTAGCTCCATCATTAGACAAATATAAGTCATGGCTTCCAAACCTTTGGGGTCTTCTAGGTGAGGACAATCTTTACTATGATAAGGATCCTGAAAAGGGAACTGTATGGGCTTTAGAAGCTAAGCTAGTTAACAATTCACGTATAAACACATTTGTTCGTGAAGACTGGTTAAAGAAATTAAATATTGCTGAACCAACAAATGTTGATGAATTCGAGAAAATGCTTAAAGCTTTCAAGGATAATGCATCTACATTACTTGGAAAAGATGCCGACAAGATGGTACCATTCTCAACTAGCTTTGATATCGGTTGGCGTGCAGCTACTTTACTAGATTCATATGTTCCTAACAAGATAACTGACAAGGAACTTTATATCAATGGCTTTGATGACAGACATATGTTCCTTCCTGGTATAAAGGATGGAGTTAAGATGCTTAACAAATGGTATAATGAAGGCTTGATTTGGAAAGACTTCGCATTATATCCAGCAGGAGATAAGACTGAAGATAACATGATGAAGGCTGGTTATGTTGGTGCATTCACTCATAACTGGGATTACCCTTACCGTGACGGTGACAATGGTATTACTGCTAACTTAAAGAAGCTTGTTGGACCTGATGCTCGTTATATAGCGATAGATCCTTTCAAGGATGATTCAGGAAAAACTAAGAAGTTTGTAAGTGCTCCTATTGACCGTAAGGTATTTATACCTTCAACTAATAAAGATCCTCTAGCAGCATTATTATATCTTGATTGGATAAGCAAGCTTGAAAACCGTAAGTTCATCCAATTTGGTGATGAAGGAGTTACTCATGTAACTCAGGCTGACGGATCAATTAAGACAATTGCAGCTAAGGGCGAAAAGATCATGAACTCCCCTAATAACCTTGATTACACTATTACTATAAATGGTATTGATCTTGGAGATAAGGATTTGAGCGTTAAGTCTATAGCTCAAGGATATGCTGGTGTTGATACAAGTTTAATCACAAAGGCAAACACTATAGCTCAGACTAATACTCGTGTTTCCCCACACTTTAATGTTGGTGAAATAAAGGCAGAAGAAGGTCAGGGTGAAGCTCTTAAGACTAAGAGAGATAATCTGTTAGACCAGGCAGTAGTTGCTAAGCCAGATCAGTTTGATTCCGTATTTGATAAGGGATTGAAGGATATTCTAAGCTCTGGCGGACAGGCAATTATTGACGAACGTAAGCAAGCATACGAAAAGAATATAAAGTAAGCTTTTCAGTTTACTATAATTCGATTCATTTAGTTAAAATCTCTTATATTGATAAATAAAGAAAAAGGTCAATGATAATCATTGACCTTTTTTTCTGTCATATACGTAACCATAAGCTTTAACATAGCCGTTTTCTCTTTCAAGATAAACTCCTTGTATTTCCGGAGAGAATCCTGGAAACTCGTTAATTCCATCCTGAAGTATTAAGAAGTACCTTTGTGCTGCTTCACTCCATCTTTCTCCGGGAACAACACAAAACACACCCGGCGGATATGGCAGAGCACCTTCTAGCGCTATCTCCCCTACAATGTTTTCTAAGGCAACAAGCTTGGCCTCATTCCTTACAAGAGCCCATTTTGCCTCTTGAGCAGTAAATACTTTACCGTTAGATTTGCGAAGCTCTGGATGTTCTAAACCAGCGGCAGCTTCATTAATATAATTGAACTCTATTTCATCCTCAACTATGCCTCTTTCAGGAAAGAATTCTTTTCTAAATAATTTCTTTTGATAGTTTTTTGCATCATTATTTTTATAAAAATTGTGCATTTCCTGGCAAAGCCTTCTTATAGTATAACCATTGTAACGCTCAATGTTGTTTTTATAAAGATTAGGAAGCACCTTACTTAAAGGTGCATCTTCCGCTACAAGCTTTTCAAATTGAACTAACAGTTCTACCAGTCTTTCCATCTTTGAAGAAGTTTCTGCAGGGGTTAATAAAAACAATATGGAATTCAAGTCGTTCTTTTCAGGAATTAATCCATGCTCCCTCATATAATTTGCCAGAATAGTAGCAGGAATACCGAAGTCTTCATATTCTCCGGATTCAACATTAATTCCGGGAGTTGTAAGCATAAATTTGTTTGGATCAACAAAATACTGATTCTCGCCGTAACCGTCAAAGGAATGCCACTTTTCACCGGGATTAAATTTAAAGAATTCAATATTTGATGCTATCTCATCGGT
>JAEZDX010000036.1 GCA_023417975.1 Bacillota bacterium | reverse complement strand
GGAACTGGCAGGGCATGTGGAATCATGTGATAAGGTGAGAGCAGCAAATATATTGGATAAGCTTTTCCATTATCTCATAAGAGAAGCAGGAAGTTCACCTTCACAGATTTATGCCGAATGTGTAAATGTGTTGGCTATTTTAAGACAGAGCCTTTCTGTAAATACAATAAACTATAATGATCTTTTTAAGGAGGAGTACTTTTCTATCCAGTTTTTCAAAAGGTTTAAGACATATCCTGAACTTCAAAGCTGGATGAAGGACTTAATTCTCTTGATGATTGATAGGACTAAGAACCAACCAATAAGCCATACAGAGCAGCTGGTGGAAAAAATCAAGAAATTTATTGATGATAACTTTACAGAAGCTACTAGAGAATCAGTGGCAAGCAAGTTCTTTATAAACCCATCCTATTTGAGCCAGATTTTTAAACAATCTACCGGCTGCAGTTTTACGGATTATTTGACAGCCGTAAGGATGGAGAAGGCAAAAAAAATATTAATGAGCTCGGATATGAAGGTTCTGGATATAGCCGAAAAATTAGGCTATAGCAGCAGTCAATATTTTGCAAAGGTTTTCGAAAAATATACAGGCTCAACACCGTTAGATTACAGAAAAAATGCGGTTAGTATAAGAAAAAAGTAATGAATACACTACATAGCATGCCTAATTTTAATAAAGAGGGTGTATTGAATGAAAGTAAGCTTAAAAGTTGTAGGTGCAGCAGTGCCGCTATTTCTCTTGGCATGTTTGTTTCAAGGCTGCAGCAGTATTGAAAAAGTATCCTTCGGTAATTCTTTGAGTGAGCAGCAGCAAACCGACAGGAAGAATATTAGGATATGGGCAAGAGGAAGCGGGCCTGACCCAGGAATTAATGGTATAATTGAAAAATTTAATTCATCTCAGACTTCAGTTAAAGTTCAATATGAGTTTTTTGGAGAGAATTATGCAAGCCTTGTACAGCTGGCATTAGCAGCGGAAAACGCACCTGATGTTTTTGAGGCAAATACAGGACTTACCGTAGTAGGACTGGCAAAGCTAGGATATATTATTCCAATAGATGATTTAACGGATGAGGATTTGAAGAGCAAACTGCACCCAGATACTTTAAAGCAGAAGGATCTATATTATGAAGGAAAGCTTTATTCCATACCTACAAGGATAAGTGCGTACAGATTGCTGTATAATAAGGATTTATTCAGAAAGTCCGGTCTAGATGCTGAAAAGCCACCGAAAACTCTGGAAGATATGAGAAAATATGCAGCACAAATTACGAAGGCTGGAAATGGCAAATTTTATGGTTTCGGACTTGCTTTAGGTGTGGAAGAAATATGGAATAGAGTTATCGATCCAATAAATATTGCAATGGGCGAAGGCGGAAGGTATGGATTTGATTATAAAACAGGAAGATTTGAAATGTCTTACAGTAAGAAGCTTTTTGATTATTATATAGATTTGATGCATGATGGGTCAATTTATCCGGGTTATGCCGGTATGGGCATAGACCAGTTAAGAGCTAACTTCTCTCAAGGGAAAGTGGGAATGTATATAGATGGAGACTGGCTTGTAGCAAATTATGCCGTACAGCTTAAAACCAATGCTGATTGGGACTGCGTACCATTACCATTGTTTGAAGGAAAAAATGCAGGCAAGTACTGGGCGGAGGGAGGCGTAAACTATGTAATTTCAAAAGCTTCAAAAAGCCAAGCTGAAGTAAAGAAATTTTATCGCGCTTTGCTGGATGAACAGGTAGTAGCTCAAAAATATATGCCGGTTCCCAGAACTGTTATGGCTGCAAACAGTGAAGATGCCATACCGGTTAAGGAAATGAATTTAAAGGGAGTAAAGTATTCTTTCGAGACAGAAGATCTTTCCATATATCCGGTTGAACCTCAAAGGTTCTTTGCACTGCAGGGAGACAACAGGGACAAGGTATTTACAAATTTATTCATAAAAGCGTCTGAAACCGGGAGAAATATAGACAGAGAATTGGATTCAGCTATAGAGGATTTGAATACTAGATATAACCAAGCCTTAGACAAAGCGGTGAAAGATGGCTTGATAGATATAAGCGATATAAAGATAGAAAACTATGATCCGTTTAAAAGATGATAGATAAATAATAAAAAGCGACGTTGCCTTGAATATAGGGTTTCAATTTCAACTTTTAATTTATACATGGTCAAAAACTGTTGAAGATTCAGTATTTTGACACATGTATAAGTTAAGTTTCATAAAAGGAAACCTATATATAGAACACATTAAAAGGTAAGGTTGTTTTTTTTGTTGGTATATTTTGGTTATGTTAAGTATTAGCACGTAAACATCTAACAAAAATGTACATTTATATAACTATTGTTTCATTTTGAAAATTTTTCCCATGATATAATCAGAGCATAAAACAAATTATTGTATTGGCCAAAACAGATTAATTTGTTAAAAAACCAGGAGGTAAAATAATGCTAAGAACAAATAAAATTTTAAGTGTATTAGTAATAATTATATTTGCAGCAGTTGGATTTTTTTCATATCCTGCAGCAGCAAGTGCAGCTACAGTCGTTAGTTATGCCTTGCCGTCATGTTATACTACATCGGATCAATACACGGTAAAAGCAGATTCCACCAATATACCGGTAATTGACACTTCGGCAGTATTTGTAAACTATAATTATTGTAATTTCTCTTTTTCAGGGACTACTACAATCACAATAACAGCAAGCGAGACAATCAATACATATAGCATTTCTCCCTTGGCGTTAGGAATTACTGCAACAAAAAGTGGAAACACACTTACATTTTCACTTTCGTCATCCAGATACCTTATAGTTAAAATTAATAATCTGAAGGATCTTGTTATTGCAGCAGATGACCTTGAAACCAATGCGCCAGCCTCATCCGGTGCAGGTATATACAATGTAAAAACTCAATATGGGGCAGACAGCACCGGCGAGACAATGGCTACAACTCCAATACAAAATGCCATCAATGCCGCAAATTCTGCCGGCGGCGGTATAGTATATGTTCCTGCAGGAGTTTATAAGTGTGGAAATCTTGTGTTAAAAAGCAATGTTTCGGTTTATCTGGCTGGTGGTTCGGTTATAAGATGTTCAGGAAACCCAAGCGATTATACTACCAATTTTCATAAGAACTCACTAGGCAAGGATGGAACATGGTTTATTTATACTGAAACAAATGCAAATAATGTTAAGATATACGGTAGAGGAACTATTGATGGCAATGGTCATTACATG
>JAEZDX010000029.1 GCA_023417975.1 Bacillota bacterium | reverse complement strand
TCAGCAACTGCTCCTGTACTTATCGTTGTTGGTGTTATGATGCTTGCATCCTTCAAAGAGATTGCTTGGGATGATTTAGATGAAGCAATTCCTGCTTTCTTTGCCGGTATGTTTATGGCCTTCTGCTACAACATTTCCTACGGTATAGCAGCAAGCTTTATATTCTACTGCATAGTTAAGCTTTGCAGAGGTAAGATAAAGGAAGTTCACCCTATACTTATAGTAGCAACTTTTCTCTTTATAGCTAACTTCGTTATTTTAGCTGTTATTAACAAATAATTAAAAAACCCCGCTGGCATTCAGCGGGGTTTTTAACTTATATAGCTATTTTTAAGATTTCGCCTTAAATTCATTACCGCATTTTTTACATGTAATCACTATCTTGCCTTGTTTCTTTGGAACTCTCAGTTTTTGAGAACAATTAGGACATTTAAATATCTTGTATTGACTGCCGTTGCCAATTGCAAGTCTTTTATCCTTTATACCCTGCTTTAGAGAATAGATTGTTTTGTTAAAGGCTTCAAGTTCTCTATATCTTTTATACTTATTTCTTGATAGACTTCTCCAAGTAGAATAACCCATGAGTGCTATTCCAACAGGAGATAAATAATAGGTTGCTGACATTACGATACCCGTTAAAAAAGTATATTTTGATAAGCGGTCCATACCATAGCAATCTCTGAAATACTCCGCAATTCTGTTTAAAAAATTATTTTTCAATTACTCATCATCTCTCTTTCTTTATTATTTCTTAGCTTTACTTGCTCTATATAATACTATTTTTTCATATATTCCGATGGTGTGCAATTCATAATTTTTTTAAAAGTATTAATAAAATAACTGAAGTTATTAAAACCCACTTCCATCGAAACATCCAGTATTCTTTTTCTGGTGTTTTCCAACAAGTATACTGCCATAGTAATTCTATGGTAGTTTATATATTCAATTGGCGTTCTTTTCGTCATTTGCTTGAAAAAACGACTGAAATGACCTTCACTCAAATTTATACAATCCGCTAACTGCTTTACAGTTATTTGCCTGTTATAGTTATCGTGGATATAATTCAAAACTTCCTTTAACCTTACTATATTATAGTTGTTTTCGCTTTGTTTTGTATATTGAAGTTCTTTGTCACAAGCTAAAATCATTTTAGATAGCACATAGTACAAAGAAGCTTTTATAAGCAGCTCATAGGTCGGAAGTTTTTCATTTAATATACTAAAAATATTATTTAGCTTTTCCAGCACATCCTCTGCCCATTTTTCTCCGGACTTTATATGCCTTGGTAACGGAAAATGTCCGCCTATAAACGGAGTTATATACTTTGTTTGAATTTCATCACTATTTTCGCTATTTAAAAAAGCAGAGTGAAAAACAAAAGCACTATAGCTGCAAGGATTATTATCTATACTAAACCCTGCATGTATTTCATCTCTACTTATAAAAATAGCTTCTCCTTTTTTTACCACGAAAGTTTCTGTCTCAATTTGAAACAGCGCTTTGCCTTCTTTAACTAATAGAAACTCAAGCTCCTCGTGCCAATGACAATCCAGTATATTACTTCTGTGGCATACTTTCATCTCATAGTAACTAAAAGGCAGTAAAAAGCTTCCATGAACTCTGTTTTCCTTTAAGGAACTTCTATCCATGTCATCAAATTCCTTTCATTAAACAATTGAAACATATCATAATAATGTTATTGTTTGCAGGAATATCGCAAGTAGTTATATAAAATAATCATTATTATATTATTATATCATATACAGTTGAAAAGTAAAAATCTGATTAATTTGTATTAGTGAGGTGGAAGGTTATGAATTTTACAGATGGTTTTTGGAAAACACAAGAAGGCTTTAACGTAAACTGTGTTTCACAAGCATATGACATAGCATGTGATGATACAGGTATTACAGTAATTGCTCCCTGTACCTATATTCAAAATAGAGGACAAACTCTCGGTGGACCTGTTATAACAATTAGGTACGAATCTCCTCGTGAAGGAATAATTAAAGTATCTTTAGTTCATTTTGATGGAGATGAAGATAAAAAGTACTTTAAACTAAACCAATGCGTGGCTTTTAAGCCTATAATCACTGAAGATGATAATTTTGCACAGTTAATAAGCGGCAGCCTAAAGGTTGTCATAGCCAAAAATGGCGGTTTTAGCGTTAAGTTTTATCAGCAGGAAAAATTAATAACACAAAGCAGCTGGAGAAATGCAGCATATATTCAGGAAAGAAAATCTAAGGCATTGCAAAGAAGTCTCAGCACTGTAGATGACGGCTTTTGGAGCCTTCCAAGCACTACAGCTTCAGCTTATATGCGTGAACAGCTTTCAACGGATGTAGATGAATGCATCTATGGGCTAGGCGAACGCTTCACCCCTTTTGTCAAAAATGGTCAATCATTGAACTGCTATAATGCCGACGGAGGTACGAGCTCCCAACAATCTTACAAGAACATACCGTTTTATATATCAAGTAAAGGTTACGGAGTGTTTGTGAATCACAGCGAAAATGTATCTTTTGAAGTTACATCTGAAAACGTATCGCATGTACAATTCTCTGTTCCCGGTGAGAGGCTGGAGTATTTTGTAATATCCGGACCTAAAATGAAGGGTGTACTTGAGAAATACACGGATTTAACCGGAAAACCATCACTTCCCCCTGCATGGACCTTCGGATTATGGCTCACAACTTCATTCACTACCTCTTATGACGAAAAAACAGTGTCCTCCTTTGTAGATGGTATGAGTGAGAGAAAAATACCACTTGAAGTATTCCACTTTGACTGTTTTTGGATGAGAGAATTCCACTGGTGTGATTTTAAATGGGATAATAGACTTTTCCCTGATGCTGCAGCAATGCTCAAAAGACTTAAGAACCGCGGTTTAAAAATATGTGTATGGATTAATCCTTATATCTCCCAGCATTCAGCGTTGTTTGCAGAAGGTAAACGCAATGGTTATTTCATAAAAAACAAAGATAACTCCGTATTCCAGACAGATGAGTGGCAGCCCGGAATGGCCATTGTTGATTTCACTAATGCTAGGGCTTGTGAGTGGTACGCAAATAAATTGAAAGAATTGATTGACATGGGGGTTGATTGCTTTAAAACAGATTTTGGCGAAAGAATACCTGTGAATGTAATTTACAGCAGTGGTGATGATCCGGTTAAAATGCACAATTACTATACTTTCCTATATAATAAAACCGTATTCAATGTATTAAAAGAGCGTTTTGGAGAGAAAAAAGCTGCGGTATTTGCCAGAAGCGCTACAGTTGGTTCACAGATGTTCCCTGTGCATTGGGGAGGTGATTGCTCTGCTAAATATACATCAATGGCAGAAAGTCTGAGAGGAGGTTTATCCTTGTGTCTTTCCGGCTTTGGATATTGGAGTCATGATATAAGCGGCTTTGAAGCTACTGCTACACCAGACATCTATAAGCGCTGGTCTGCCTTTGGACTTCTCTCTACACACAGCAGACTCCACGGTAATTCTTCCTACAGAGTTCCATGGCTTTTTGATGAAGAGTCCGTTGATGTATTAAGATATTTTACTAATTTAAAAGGTAAGTTAATGCCATACTTATTCAGAAATGCAATAGAGACAAGTGAAACCGGTGTACCTATGGTAAGACCTATGATTCTTGAGTTTATGGAAGATCCCGCCTGCGCGTACCTGGACAAACAATATATGCTTGGAGACTCTTTACTGGTAGCACCTATTTTTAACGAATACGGCGATGTAACTTATTATGTACCGGAAGGAACTTGGACAAATTTTCTAAATGGTAAAGAAGTAACAGGCGGCCGTTTTATAAAAGAAAATCATGATTATTTCAGTCTACCACTTATGGTTAAGGAAAATAGCATCGTACCTATAGGTACCTTTGAAAATTCCTTCGAGTATGATTATATAAAAGATGTAACTTTGAGAATGTACAGAATAAGCAATGCATCCTGTAAAATATATAATAAAGATGCAGAAAAGCTACTGGAAATAGCTGCATATAAAAGAGATACGGAACTTAGT
>JAEZDX010000027.1 GCA_023417975.1 Bacillota bacterium | reverse complement strand
CTCTTATTCTTTATATTCTTCAATTTCCTTATTTTCAGCTTGAGCACCAATTTCATTTATGCTTTCATTGAAAGCCTCGTCCATGAACTCCTCCATTATACTTTCCAGTGATGGAAGCTCTTTTATGTTTTGAAGATTAAAGTTTTTCAAAAATTCCTCTGTTGTGGTATAGAGAATGGGTCTTCCAGGTGCATCCATTCTTCCGGATTCTTTAATGAGTTTTTTCTCCAATAACTTAGACACGGCGCTATCACTCTTAACTCCTCTTATTTCATCCACATCTATTCTTGTAATAGGCTGTTTATAAGCTATGATAGCCAAGGTTTCTAAAGAAGCTTGAGATAAGGCTTGTCTACCACTTGTTTTTAATATTTTAATGACATAATCACTATTTGAAGGTTTTGTAACAAGCTGATATTCATCATTCATATTTACAAGCTTTATACCCCTATTATTTTCCTCATACATAAACATCATTTCTTTCAATAACTTTTTCGCAAAATTATTGCTGCATTCAAGTATTTCTGCTATATTTTTTAGTTTCATAGGTTCTCCGCTTACAAATAAAACCGATTCCAATATAGAAAAATACTTTTCCTTATCTGAAGCTTCTTTAATTTCTGTTTGAAGCATATCGTCACTGTTCATTAACTTCGACCCTCTCTATAAATATTTCTTTAAAGTTGCTTTCTTGAAAAACTCTTATATTTCTAATTCGTATCAATTCCAGCAAAGCAAGGAACACTACGACCTTCTCTATTTTACTTGTGTATCCTGATATTATTTCAGTAAATCTGCTCTTACTTCCCAAAGTAATTCTTGTACTTAATTCAACCATTTTGTCTTCAATCTTAAATTTATCTATAGGTATATGGTCTAGCAGGGTGTTATTTTCATTTATCTTACCCTTATATCTGTTAAGGACGTCATTATAAATATTATACAAATCAAGCATTGTTATATTTTTCAGCAAATCCATATTATCAACTTCATGCGGTTTATCATCAATTATTTCGGGCTTTTTTGAGAACATATATCCCATATCTTTCATTCTGCTCTTAAAGAATGCTGCAGCAGCTTTAAATCTTTTATATTCAATAAGCTTTTCTATAAGCTGTTGCCTTGGGTCCACTTCATCCTCTTCCCCTTTTTTATCATTTGCTTTCGGGAGAAGCAGCCTGGACTTTATTTCCAACAGTGTTGCGGCTACAACTATGAATTCTGAAGTTATTTCAAGATCAATTTCTTTCATCTGCTTCAAGTAATCTATATATTGGTTTGTTACCTCATATATTTTAATATTATAAATATCCATCTCATTCTTTTTTATAAGGTGTAGAAGGAGATCAAAGGGTCCATCAAAATTTAATTGAGATATTTTTACATTATACTCCACTTAATTACCTCCTAACACAAAGTTAAATACTAAAATCTCTGGTACTGTATTTGAAAATGCACATAAATAATATATCATTAATAAACAATAAATTCTATAAAATTTTCACGCTTATGGATATACAAATTAAAAATAAAAATCACCTTAGGAAGCTAAATCTTCTCTTATACTCCCTAAGATGACGTTATTAAATTTCAATATGCATATAAATTCAACTTACAAGCTTTAAATGGCCTGTTTAAATAAATTTTTAAAATTGAACTTTAAATTTTCGAAAAAGCCCGATTTCTTTATGTCTCTGTCACTATATATTTTAACCTTGCCAACCAATTCTCCATTATTGTTGTACTCACAGTATCCGATAACTTCGCCTTTTTTAAAGCTTTTTTTACTGTTGTCAATCACAACATTTTTCACTAGCTTATTTTCGCTTCCCTTTTCCACAACTATGGTAAGATCTTCATATGCCTTTACCATAAAGAATTTATCCCCGTTTTTATTCAAGGTTACTTTTTCTATATCCGAATCCTTCTCCGCAATCTTTTTACTTTCGAACTTAGAAAAACCATAATTTAGCAGCATGCTTGCATCTCTATTTCTTATCTTGAAGGAAGGTGCGCCCATAATTACAGACAACATTCTTACTCCATCTCTTTCAGCTGTAGCTGATATACAATATTTTGCTTCATCTGTGAACCCAGTCTTCAATCCGTCACAGCCTTTAAAAAATCTCACCAATTTATTATGGTTAACCAACTCAATAGGTGATTTCCTTCCTTCAGAAATAGTCTCCATATAGGTGCCGCTGTATTTTAGAATCTTTGGGTGTTTAAGTAACTCTCTGGACATTATATATATATCATATGCACTGGTCAAATGACCTTCCACCGGAAGTCCCGTACAGTTTTTGAATGTTGTATCCTTCATTCCAAGTCCTGCTGCACGTTCATTCATCATTTTTACGAAAGACGCTTCACTGCCGCCGAGATATTCTGCCATTGCCACAGCCGCATCATTTCCTGAAGCTATAGCTATTCCCTTCAGCAATTCTTCCACAGTTCTTATTTCCCCATTCTCTAGTAACATTGTACTTCCACCCATTTTCTTGGCATTCTCACTTGCTGTAACCTTATCGGTGAGTTTAATTTTGCCGTTGTCAACCGCCTCCATTGCAAGCAGCATTGTCATAATCTTTGTAACAGAAGCCGGTGCAAACTTTTCATGCGAATTCTTCTCATATAAAATTTTACCATTAGAGGGTTCAACCAGTAATGCCGATTTTGCTTCAACATTTAGCGAATCCCCCTCAGCTTTTACATCTATCATAGAAAAATTTAAAAATACTGAAACTGCCAATGTAAGTGTTAATATATTAAATATATTCTTTTTCATTTCTAATCCTCCTTTCATATTTATCTTTTCCAATAAGCAATAGATTATCACAAAGATAAAAAAAAAGCGTGTCTTTACACGCTTTACCTTACCTTCCAATTATTATGCTCTAGGATGAGTATTCTTGTATACTTCCATTAGTTTATTCTTATGTATTATATCTATATATACTTGAACCGCTGCTATATCCTTATATCCAAGCAGTTCCTTCAGGGATTTCATATCAGCTCCATTTTCTATCAAATGCACTGCTATAGAATGTCTCAGCGTATATAAATTAATATCTTTATTCATGCCGGATTTTTTAGAATAATACTTAATTATTTTCCAGAATCCTTGACGGGTCATTTTTTCACCTTTATTATTTAAAAACAAATAATAACTTTTATTAATATTTAGCTTATCTCTCATTTGTATATATTTTGAAAGCCATGTTATACAGTACTTTCCTAGCGGAATTATCCTTTCCATTCCCTTTGTATCTCTTGTCCTTAAATAACTGTAATCCAAATCAATATCTGAAACCTTCAAATTCAGCATTTCTGATATTTTTATGCCGCTGGCATACATCATTTCCAGCATAGCCTTATCCCTTACTCCCTTTAATGTATTCACATTAGGAGCAGCCAGAAGCGTATTAACTTCTTCTATGGTTAAAATCTCAGGAACATTTCTTTTATATTTAGGGATTTCATAGTCTATTACTGGCGCAATTTCAATTAGCCCTTGCTTATATAGAAACTTATAGAAATTTCTTATGCAAATAATACTTCTTGCAATGGAGGATTCCTTCTTCCCACTGCCTGATAAGTTTTGTACATAATTCAAAATGATAAACTTATTCACTTTATAGAAATCCATACTATTCGAATGCAAAAAATATTGAAACTTTGTAATGTCTCTTCTATATGCGTCTATTGTATTTAAGCTTAACTTCTTGTCCTCAGTTATGTATTGTAAGTATCTATCAACCAGTTCATTCATAAATACACCCACTTACCGATTTAATGTACTATTTGTTTCAACTTATGTATAGCGTTAAAATTGCTGAAATATTGATATAACAATAGCTTAGTTTTAATTATATAGAATTATGCTTTTATTCTCAACATTAATATGTGAAATAACTTCTAAACACATTATAGTAATATAGAAAAAAATTAGCATTATCGTTATAGCCTATAACAAAAATACTATTACGATGATTTACAGTGCGTTTATATATTATGTATAATATGTAATCTATAAGCTGCGGCACAGCTATTCCTAAAATCACCAATATTAAAAAGCACTGAATGTAAATAATAAGAAACCTATACTTACTATAGTCATTTAGCAAACTTAAACACTCCCTATCAAAACTGCTACAGATTGTATTGCTCTTGGGGTAATGTAGGCTTCATATAAGAAACCAAGAATCATAATCAGAGTTATAATAAAAAAAGCAATAGTGTAATCTAATGAATACCTTTTATTAAAGTTAGTCTGTTTATTTATTTTTTCCTTAAGTTTAGTCAATGCCAATCTCATTGAAAGCACTGAACCGATTATTATGCACGGTATATAAATTATGTTCTGGGGAAGTACACCCATTAATACGAAACTTACCCCGCTGTAATTCATACTATAGAATATGAAGGATAGAGTGAATCCTAAAGTAAAACCTTTAATTATGTCTATTATCAATATAACGGGTATACCTACCATTGTAAAACCCAAAATCCACAGAGCTATTAGCATTGGCAGATTACTTTTAACTGTTTGGATAAGAACAGTTTTATGATTTACAGCAGTTGAACCAATACTTTTTTTGAACCCAAGAAAATAGTTAATCAAATCCTGTCTTTCCATTGCTCCCATATACTTTACAGTGTAAACACCAAGCACTATACCTGTAAATAAGCATAACAAACATACTGCATAAAGCCACACATTTTCCTGCAGATGTCTTGAAAGGTTTTTGTTCAATTTTTCTCCCCTCATAATTCTTTTCCTCCTTATGGTGAATCCGTTTTTATTAAAGAGTTATATATATAGAAATTTATTTTCTATATGACTTTATAATATTTATGACACCATAAGCAAATATATTCCTTAAGAAAAATACTATACTGTTACATATTATATAGTTTTTTTCTTCTGAAAATAATTAAGGACATGCCAATCGGCGTGTCCTCAAAATATGGTTTTATATAATTTTAAGTTTAAAACTAGCTTACTTTATTCTTTAATCTCAACTTGTCCGCAACCATAGCGATGAATTCGCTGTTAGTAGGCTTGCCCTTATCATTATGAATAGTATAGCCGAACAGCTTATTGATTGTTTCTACCTGACCTCTTCCCCATGCAACTTCAATAGCATGTCTTATAGCTCTTTCAACCCTGCTGGCGGTTGTATTATACTTTTTAGCTATAGAAGGATATAACTCCTTTGTAACTGCCGATAACAGCTCCATATCGTTTACTACCATAGTTATTGCTTCTCTTAAGTACATATAGCCTTTAATATGTGCAGGAACTCCTATTTCATGTATTATACTCGTTATCTCGGCTTCCAAATCCATAGGCTCCTTCTTAGAAACCTTTATTTCTGAAGTCTCAATAAAGGATATAGTTCTTTTTGACTCATCACTTGAAATAGTGTTATTAAACATTTGTCTTATTCTCTTAGTAAACACATCCATATCAAAAGGCTTAACAACATAGTAATCCGCTCCTAATGTTATAGCCCTCTGAGTTATCTTATCTTGTCCAACTGCAGATAATACTATTATTCTCGGCTTAGGGTCTATATCCATCGAATTTAGTCTTTCCAAAACACCAAGTCCATCTAAATGGGGCATGATTATATCTAAAACTACTAAATCCGGTCTTTTTTCAGCGATAAGCTTTAGTGCCTCTACACCATCTTTTGCTATTCCTGTAACTACTATGTCTCTCTGATTTAATAAATAATCGTTTAAAATGTTGCAAAATTCCTTATTATCATCTGCAATAAGAACCGATATTTTAGTTTCTTCCATTTTTATTCTCCTTCCAATAATTTATTCCATATCTTAACAAAATATTAATTCGACAAATCTAAAGGAAATCCTTCTATTATTCAAAAATATTTTTGTTAATTTTATCCATTATTTATATTTTTCTTTTTTAAACTTGTAAATCATTCATATAAGTATATATAATCACTAAATACTAAATACATGCTTGTCACATTTTCTTTTTCTTTGACTATAGGGAAACATTACCGATACTTAACTTATACATGTGTCAAAATAGCGAACCTTCAACGCTTTTTAACCATGTATGCAGCTGTGGAAATTCATCAAAGGAGAATAATTAACGTAGAGTTTCAACAACTCTGTTAATAGTTGAAGTTGTTTCCATATATTATAGAAAGTAATAAATATCTTCACCTTGAACTGTCACAAAATATCCAATCTTCAAGGATTTATGTGACTGCTCAAGGTGATTACATATTAACTTTCTATTTATACTATTTTTTCGTCATAGTCCATTATAAACTCTTCAAGCTTCATTTAAGGAATCAAATTTGAGTCCTTAAGCATCCATTCTATATAAATTCCATATCCCGTATCAGGTTTATTTATTAGTACGTGTGTAACAGCTCCAACAATTTTATTATTTTGTATTATAGGACTGCCACTCATTCCTTGAACTATTCCTCCTGTCTTACTTAACAATTCCGGATCCGTCACTTTTATCACCATACTCTTAGGACCTGGAGTCTCTTGATTTAAAAGTTTTTCAATTTTTATATCGTAATATTTAGGTCCCTTATCATCTATGGTTGTTATAATCTGTGCTTTGCCCTCTTTTATCTCATTTCTTAACGCTATTTTCATTGGCTTAGCCTTATATCCACTTAATATTTTTTTATCTGCCTTACCGAAAATACCGCATACTGTATTGCTTGTTATATTTCCTAATATATTATTTTCGTTGATAAATATTCCTTTTAATTCTCCAGGTGTACCTCTAACACCTTTTCTGATATTTACAATAGATGAAGAAATAAGTTCACCTCTATCCACACAGAGGATGGTTCCTGTATCAACATCTGTTATCGGATGCCCTAATGCAGCAAAATTACCACTCTTACTATCATAAAAGGTCAGCGTGCCTACACCGGCTGTAGAATCTCTTACCCAAAGTCCTATTTTATATTTTTCCTCATCGGTAACTTTTATAGGCTTAACATTTTTAACTATACTTTCTCCTTTTCTTTCAATTACAACCTTTAGCTCTTTTCCCTCACAATTATTTATTTGGGATGCCATCATTTCTGCACTTTTAATTTCTTTATCATTTATACTCAGTATAATGTCTCCCACCATAATTCCGCTTTGAGCTGCAGGACTGGATACCTTTCCGTTATTAACCTCTATATCGCTTAGTGCAACTACAAGCACACCTTTAGTGTTAAGTTTTACTCCTATGCTGCTTCCTCCCGGATATAGCATAATATCCGGCACCTGTTTAACATTAATAGATTTAACCGGAATTAATCCTAATAGCTTTATATCTGCCTTGCTGTTATCAGACGCCGAATTATCAAATTTTCCTACCGTAGTTGCTCCATTTACTTTTGATTGGCATATTTTTAAAATATTATTTGACTTGATTTCAAATCTGTCTCTCACAAAAATTGTATCGGGAATTTTCTCTATAGAAAAAAATAGCCCTATCAGCATAATCATTAGAGGAGTTAAAATACACATTATTTTGTATATATTTTTTCTGCCCATTATTTTAACCTCCTTATAATTTTATCGTCTCCCAAAATTCGGTGAAGCTTCAGTATTTTCTACTATAAATATTGAAGTTTTAAATTTACACAGCTTTTAAAATAATTAACCGAATGTTGTTTACCGACTTTGATTTTAATTTTCCCGATTTTATAAACGGTTATTCTACTATATATCTTCATGCAAATCCAATACTTTAAAGTAACTGCTTAATTATGTTTTTTATCAACAATTTTGATTTTCCAACAAAATTGCATAATAAAAAAAACCATAAGCATAAAAACTTATGGTAGTATTTTTTCTCATTCTTTATAAAATTATGTATAAAAATAGAAAAATTTATAATTTTTTAACTTTTTTAATTCTCAGGACAATATATAGAACATAGGTATTCCTATAGTTTTAACGAGATTGGGCAATTTCCTTTTTCAGCTTATTTGCCATCTGAATAAGCTGTTTGGAATTATCCATAGTTATATCCGTTACTTCAATTCCACCAATCATCCTGCTTATCTCTTCCACCTTTTCTTCGCTGCTGAGTTTTTGTACATTTGTATAGGTTTTATCCTTGATAACCTCTTTAAATACCCTATAATGATTGTCCGACATAGTAGCTATTTGCGGAAGATGTGTTATACAAAATACTTGGTGTTTACAAGATATGAGATACATTTTTTCGGCCACCCTTTGAGCAATTGCACCGCTTATTCCCGTATCTATTTCATCAAAAATAACAGTTGGTATCATATCTTTATCAATAAATACAGTTTTTAAAGCTAGCATAATTCTAGATAACTCACCGCCTGACGCGATTTTATCCAAAGGCTTTAACGGCTCACCAGGATTGGTGGAAATAAGAAACTGAATTTTATCAAAGCCATTGGTTTTGAGTAACTCTTCCTTTTCTATATTTACTTTAAAAATGCTTTTGGCCATACCTATATAATTTAACTCTTCTTTAATTCTACGTTCCAATAAGTCAGCAAAATGTTCTCTCACTCCATGTATATCTTGAGCCAGTTCTCTACATCTTACTTCAATCTTCTGCTTATCTGAGTTTAATTTAGTTATTACTTCATTGCGGTTTATAATTTCTTCGTAATCTCTTTGCAGCTTATCTCTATATGCCAGTATAGCTTCAATGCTTTCTCCGTATTTTTTCTTAAGTTTACTTATTTCATATATTCTGCTGTTTATGGTTGACAACTCATCTGCATCATAATAATAGCTGTCTTTTATAGTTCTTAGTTCAGATATGTTTTGTTCAATATTATAATAAGCTTCTTCCAGCCCTTCATTAATCTTTTTTACTACTTTAACCTTGTCCTCAATAACTTTTAGATTTCTAATGACATTATCTAAGCCGTCATATAC
>JAEZDX010000620.1 GCA_023417975.1 Bacillota bacterium | reverse complement strand
CGCTGCGAAACAGCATTCGGCATAGTTTACAGTTTGTCCAACTAAAATTATATATATAAAAGCTGCAAAATACTACAGGTAAAGTTTGTAATGAATTATTATGATTAAACTAAATTGCTGATTTTCTTTTATACATCAGTCACTGCTTAGTTATGGATACACATACTAATACTGATGAAATAAAAAAACACCTCCAGAAGTTTTCTGGAGGTGTTTTTTTATAAGAATTAAATTTTTCTCAAATGCTTATTAAAAATTTGTGAAATGAACAATAATATTACAAAAACTCCGCAGACTACATATATAAATAAAATAGATGTAAAAGGTGCAATTGAGGCTACGAGCATAGAAGCCAGTGGAGCTGCACACATAGCAAGAGAGTTAAATAAACCGCCGATTCTACCTATATAGTCTTTATCTATTTTTGTCATAAAGGTAACATTGACTACCATCATGAATATACTTGCTATAATTCCAGCAAGGAAACAAGTTATTGAAATGCAGGGAATTAATATTGCTTTGGGGATAATACAGAGTATAAATAGTAAAATATATATTAAGCCGAAGCCTATTCCGGAAGAAATAAATAGTTGTACACCCTTAAACCATTTCGTTATTTTTGGGTATATGAAGGAACCTAAAATCATCCCTATTGTCATTGCAATATTCATAATGGACAGAAGCTCTGGTCCTTGTGACAAACCTTCATTGACATAAGCTGCTTGAAGCGAATTAAATGGAACAAGTAATGCTTCAAATATTGCTCCAAATAAACATATATTAAATATTAATTTATCAGCTTTGAAATAATGAAGGCCATCTTTTAAATTATTAAAATATTCTTTATAACCTCCAACATTCTTTTTTATCGTTTCTTTTCCATACTTAATATTCATAATTATTAAACCCGATGCTAAAAATGTTATTCCATCTACTATAATAGCTCCACTTAACCCAAACATACCAATTATTATTCCAGCGGCTGCAAAACCAACAATTTCTACAACTCTGCTGGTGCTTTGAGTAAAGGCAGTTCCTAATGAAAATTTCTCTTTGCACAATATATAGGGAAACATAGAAATGTTGGCCGGTGTTCTAAAGGATTCAAAACTTGAATTAAAGAGTGTTATTACTATCAGATGCCAAGATCGGAGATAACCAGTCCAAAATAATATCGCTGTTAAAATAACTAACAGACCTCTTCCCATATCACATAAGGCTACAACCCCCTTCTTTTTAAAGTAATCAACAAACACACCTGCTATAGGTTGAAATAAAATATTCGGAACTGCATTGATTCCGTATAGCAGTGCTAATAGTGCCTTTGAACCTGTAAGTTGATAAATCATCCATCCATATGCGATAGTATCAATTGAATCTCCAAACCTTGATATTAAATTAGCAGTTAAATTCATCATATAGCCTTTTTCAGTAAATAAAGCTTTATATCCAACAGGTAAATCAGCTTCAAGTTGTGACACAAAATAACCTCCCATCATTTTATATAATAATTTAATATAAACCTCATTGTATAAAAATTACATTGAGGTGATTATCAAAATACTTTACTAACATTTGTTAAAAGCTTTGAAGTAAGTATCTCTAATGGTAACGATGACTTACCAATTAAGAAAAAAGTTAAAAATATAAAAAGCTACACATATTAACTTTATAATGTGACGAGATAAAATATGTTAACACGAAATAATTAAATTATTAATGTAATGTCTTAATTTTAAATAGTTTACTAATAAATGTCAATAGATGCTACAAAAATATGCTTTTATAAGTTGCAATAGAATAAAGGAGCTATTGTATGATATGTAGAGAAAAGTGTGCAAAATAATCAAAATACGGAAAATGGACAAATTTACAAAAATAAACAACGATGATATTATTTCATTATGGTTAATAATGGAAGTGTGAAGAATAAGTAGGTGATTGAATTGTATGACATCTTAAGTGTTTATTTAGAGAATGGCTTGAGAGTAATAATGCATAAAATACCAAATACGAGAACTATGTCGTGTGGTTTGTTGATAAAACAAGGGAGTAAACATGAAGATGAAAAAACTAACGGACTATCGCATTTAATAGAGCATCTTATGTTAAATGTTGAAGGATCAAGAAATAGCATGTATCAGCAGTTAATCAACGAAGCTACCTTTCAAGGAGTGGTATATAATGCTGCCACCACGAAGGAATCGACGTCCTTCTATTTTACCGGATTGGCAAATTCCTTAGAATGCTGCATAAGGGCGTTATCTGTAATAGCTGTAGAGTTACGTAATTTCAAAGCTGAAAGTTTAAGTAATGAAAAGAAAGTTGTAATTCAAGAAGCAACTTCATTTTACTCCTCCTTCAATCAGATAAAAGAAAGGATAAGTCAAGCGTTATGGGGGAATGTAGGGATTGGTAAGACAATCGTTGGGGATATAGATAACATCAAGGGCGCAACTATGGAGCAGTTATCTGAAATTATCCAAAGCTCATATACTCCTGAAAATGCATGTTTGGTCATAATAGGTGATATAGACTATACAAAGGCTTTGAATTTCGTGGTGGAGTATTTATCTAAATGGGAAGATCAAAAGGCTAGGGACTATGAAGAGGTATCTAATAGCGAGACGGGAATTTATTTTAAAGCAAATAATGGTAATAATTCTGTTTTGTCAGTGGGTTTCAGAGCACCAGCTTTTAATGATGATAAGAGAATAGGTGCAGAGATTGTATCGACTATTCTGGGTGATACAAGCCTAGAATCCAGGTTAGTTCAAGAAATCAGAGTAAAGCGTGGACTAGCCTATAATTTAGGATCGTTTACTGCTTTTTATGAAACGCGGGGAACCATGGGCTTTACCGTTGTGTGCGGAAATAATTCTATAAAAGAAGTTGTTAAAGTCATAATGGAAGAAATCTATAAGGTTAAAGAAAAAGGATTCACAGAATTGGAATTAAAACGTGCTAAAAAAGTACTCGAAACAAAAACTATATTAGAGATTAATGACTTAGTATCTCAATTAAAGTTTCTCGGAAAATGTGCTTTAAATGGTCAATTATTTTCTCTTGAACATGAGATTAGAAGAATTAACAAAATAGAAGTTGCTGACTTATTTAGAATATCGGAGGATTATTTTACTGAAGATAATTTAGGGTTTGCAGGTATAGGAAATTTCAATATAGATGAGATTATAT
>JAEZDX010000546.1 GCA_023417975.1 Bacillota bacterium | reverse complement strand
AATACACAGGTGAAAGTCTTTGTGAACAAGATATTGATAATATAATGAACAACCCTGAACTGCCGCCTGGTGGAAGCAGGGAGTTCACAGGTTTTAAATTAATTAGAGAAGTAGACTCTCAAAGTGTGATTGGCGGAATAGAATATTATACGGGATACGATGACAGCAGTACTTTATGGATAGGTTTAATGTTTATCCATAAGAATTTTCAGACAAAAGGCTTTGGCAGTGAAGTTATAAAAGCATTTACAGAGTTGGCACGCAGCGGAGGTTTTAAGAGAATAGGACTTGGAGTTTATCTTAAAAACTGGCAAGGGCTTAGATTTTGGATTAGGGAAGGCTTTAATCAAATAAGAGATATGCATGGAGATAGAGTTTTTGGACAGGATAAATTTGCGTTATTGTCGCTTTATAAGCAGCTCTAGAGATTTTGGCAATTTTTAGATGAGAATCTGAATACCTCATGAATAACTATAGTAAAAAACTCGGGTCCAAGCTCCCGAGTTTTTGTTATTAAATCAATGCAACTTATAGGATAATATGAAATAATGCTTCTGAATAACAAGCTTTATTCAAAATCAAAGCTGTAATTATTCAAATTAAATTCTTTTTTCAAGTAAAGTATATCCCTTTGCAGAGCCTTGTTAACGGGTATACCCTTATCTTTTCTATAAAGCCAAGTTTCATATTCTTTTTCACCGGCAGTATAAATTCTAGCATGGTCGGGTGCTTTTTTAGAATTCCTAAGTTCACGTAATATTTCGCCGGTAGTTTTCTTGAAACTATTCAATTCTGTAAAACTTTCAATATTTATAGCTATGAAAAAATGTCCAAGGTGATAAGGACACTTGGAACCATCTGAGTTAATTCCAGTCAAAGCCTTTAAAAAGGCACCGCCTTGTAATGCAGCTGAAAGGATTTCTACTACGGTGGCATAGCCATAACCCTTATAGCCTGCGGTATCCTCACCTATTCCTCCCAAAGGAGTTAAAGCTGCAGTACCTTTAAGAAGATCATCCAATACTTGGTGAGTATCGGTACGTGCATTGCCGTAAGCATCTATAACCCAGCCTGAAGGAAGTTCCTTGCCAAGTCTGTCGTATACCTCTATTTTGCCTCTTTGCGATATTGAAGTAGCGCAGTCAAGAAAAAATGGAAATGACTCGTCTGTTGGCATTGCAAAGGTAAGAGGATTTGTACCAAGCATGTTTTCAACTCCAAAGGTAGGAGCGATTGAAGGTCTGGCGTTAGTACCGGTAATTCCTATCATTCCTTCATCGGCAGCCATAAGAGCGTAATAACCGGCAATGCCATAATGAGAAGAATTTCGTACAGCTACCATTCCCATTCCATAAGTTTTCGCCTTTTCAATTGCCATACTCATGGCTTTTTTTCCAATTACATGCCCCAAGCCGTCATGACCGTCCGCTACGGCTATTGTCATATTGTCTCTTATAACTTCAAAGGTGGTTTTAGGACTTAGAATACCTTCCTTTATTCTATCGATATAAATAGGTTTCAATCTTCCGATACCGTGTGAATCTATTCCTCTTTTGTCTGCAGCAATAAGTACATCCGAGCATACAGCAGCATCTTCCTCAGGAACACCTGCAGCTATAAAAACATCCTTCATAAAGCTATACATTTTATCAAAGTCAATCCAAAATACTTTGTCTTCCATGGATAACACCAACCTTTATATTTCTGTTCTGTTTTCAGGAACCCTAGTTAGTATAATTCCTCCCACAATAAAAAGTATTATAAGACTGAATACTCCGTTATTCACTTTCCCTGTTAGCTGCGTAATGAAACCTACCATAGCCGGACCCATAATTGCGGCAAATTTACCGAATATGTTATAGAAACCAAAAAATTCATTGGAATTTTCTTTTGGAATCAGTTTTCCAAAGTAAGAACGGCTTAAAGCCTGCAAGCCTCCCTGGGAAGTTCCAACCAACATTGCGAGTATCCAGTAATCCAACACGGTACTTAAGAAATATGCATATATGCAAATAAAGGTATATATACAGATTCCTACATAAAGCATGGTTTTTCCTTTGAATTTCTCAGAAAGTTTTCCATAAAGCAGTGCAAAGGGGAAGGCAACGAATTGTGTAATGAGTAATATGAGAAGCAGTATGAAACTGTCGATACCCATATCGGAGCCATAGGCTGTAGCCATTTTTATAATAGTATCAACTCCGTCAATATAGAAAAAATATGCCAGAAGGAATAGAAAGACCTTCTTGTGATGCCTTATGTTTTTAAAGGTGCGGCCAATTCTTTTGAAGCTGTTCTTTATAGGATTGGGTTCCGTATCTATTCCGTAAATTTGTTTAACATTTTTTATCATTGGTATAGTAAAAGCAGTCCACCAAATTGCGGTAATTATAAAGGAAATCTGAGAAGCAGCCGTTGAGGATATAGGAATGATAGATTTTTGGGCCATAAAAACTATCGCCATGCATAGTATAAACGGAATTGTGCTTCCGATATAGCCCCAAGCAAAACCGCTGGTAGATACTCTATCCATTCTATCCTCTGTAGTTACATCTACAAGGAAAGCATCATAAAAAGTATTTGAGCCTGAAAAGCCCATAGCTGTGATAACATAGAATATTAAGAGAAGTATCCACAAATTGCTTGGAATCACTGAGAGAAGGGCAGTAAATACTATCCCCATTATAAAGAATATATTAAAGAACTTCTTTTTATAACCTTTATAATCGGCAATAGTTCCAAGTATTGGAGCCAATATGGCGAGAATTAGGGTGGAAATGGAATTTGCATATCCCAAATATGCTGTGGAGTCAGATGGTGATACTCCCGCCTGTCCAGAAACGGCTTTGAAATACAGAGGTAAAATTGTAGTAGTTACAGTTAAAGTATAGGCTGAATTGGCCCAGTCATAAAGAACCCAGCTTTTTTCTGTTTTGCTAAGCGTGCTCATTTTAATCCCCCTTTATTTTATTACTTTTTTAACTCTATAGATGTGCGAGTTTATAATTAATATAATATAGGACGAATATTATGGAAATATTATGT